>JBLFXB010000013.1:0-30556 GCA_047611925.1 Polaribacter sp. | reverse complement strand
AGTATTTATGTTCAAACAGAATTATCATAAATTAGTGTTAATTTCTATTCGGTAATTTTAATTTTTTTTAAGAAAATTATTTGTGCGTTATTTTATTGTTTTTAATCAATTAATTTAAATTGAATTTGTACTTTTGTGGCGTTAAAAAACATTCTTAAAAATGAATTTACACGAATATCAAGGAAAGGAAATCTTAAATAGCTTTGGCGTTAGAATTCAACGCGGTATTGTAGCTAGTAACCACAAGGAAGCTGTAGATGCAGCAAAACAATTAACAACAGAAACAGGTACAAGCTGGTATGTTGTAAAAGCTCAGGTTCATGCTGGTGGACGTGGAAAAGGTGGAGGAGTTAAGTTGGCTAAAAACTTATCTGAAGTTGAAAAAATTTCTAATGATATCATTGGAATGATGTTGGTAACACCACAAACTTCTGCTGAAGGTAAAAAAGTAAACCAAGTTTTAATTTGTGAGGATGTTTATTATCCTGGAGATTCTGAACCAGAAGAATATTACATGTCTGTTTTATTAAACAGAAACACTGGTAGAAACATGATTATGTATTCTACAGAAGGTGGAATGGATATTGAAACTGTTGCTGAAGAAACTCCACATTTAATTTTTACTGAAGAGATTGATCCTACAATGGGAATCTTACCTTTTCAAGCTCGTAAGATTGCCTTTAACTTAGGGTTGTCTGGTGTTGCTTTAAAAGAAATGACAAAATTTGTGTCTGCATTATATACAGCATACATTAAGTCAGATTCTTCAATGTTTGAAATTAATCCTGTATTAAAAACATCAGATTCTAAAATTTTAGCTGTTGATGCTAAAGTAACTTTAGATGAAAATGCATTATACCGTCATAAAGATTATGCAGAAATGCGTGATTTACGTGAAGAGAATCCTATTGAAGTAGAAGCGAAAGCTGCTGGTTTAAATTATGTTGATTTAGATGGTAATGTTGGATGTATGGTAAACGGAGCTGGATTGGCTATGGGAACTATGGATTTAATTAAGCAAGCTGGTGGAGAACCTGCAAACTTTTTGGATGTTGGAGGTACAGCTGATGCACAACGTGTTGAAACGGCATTCGGAATCATCTTAAAAGATACAAATGTAAAAGCAATTTTAGTAAATATCTTTGGTGGTATTGTACGTTGTGATAGAGTAGCACAAGGAGTTGTTGATGCATACAAAAGTATGGGAGACAAAATTAATGTGCCTATTATTTGTAGATTACAAGGAACAAACGCAGTTGAAGCAAAAGCATTGATTGATAATAGCGGAATGGAAATCATTTCTGCTACAGAATTTCAAGAAGCTGCAGATAAAGTTGCAGAAGTATTGGCTTTATAAGTTTCTTAGAAAATATATTTTTAAAAAACGCCTCACATTTGTGAGGCGTTTTTTTGTAACTCAAGCCTATTTATGTTTAGTATTGGTTTTTTTGATTTATATTGTTGCGCCATACTATTTACAAAACGTATAAAAAAATGAAAAAATTTTTAGTTTTAATGTTATTTTCGCTACAGATGATAGCACAAGAAGTACCAAACTCTGTGTTGTTTTGGAATACATTACAAAGCCATTGTGGCAAAGCCTACCAAGGAGAAATCGTAGCAGGAGGAAAAGAAGGTGATGGATTTATTGGAGAAAAATTAGTGATGCATATTCGTTCTTGTGAAGAGAATACAATTAGAATTCCTTTTTTTGTTGGGGAAGATAAATCTCGTACCTGGGTTTTTACCAAGAGTGAAAATGAACTAATTAGTTTAAAACATGACCATAGGCATAAAGATGGTTCAGAAGATGAAATTACACAATACGGTGGCGCTAACCCAAATACGGGATTAGCGAATATTCAATTTTTTCCTGCGGATCAGCAAACAGCAAGTTTAATATCGTATGCCTCTAATAATGTTTGGTGGGTAACGATTGATAAAACAACATTTACGTATAATCTGCGTAGAGTTGGAACGGGGCGTTTTTTTTCTGTAAAATTTGATTTAACGAAAGAAATACCAACTCCAAGTGCGCCTTGGGGAAGTGAAGAGTAATTGATTTATAAGTTTCTTAGAAAATATATCTTTTAAAAAAAATGCCTCAATTTGTTAGCCGTTTTTATTTGTTCAAATGAGATTTTAACCACTCTTTTCTTCTTCTTTTGAAAAAACTATTTCTAAGTAGTTTTTTTTCTTTCATAATATTATTATAATGCGTTAAGTAGAAATCTCCATTAGGATAAACGATAATTGTCTTATAATTGAGAACTCCATCACTAAATATTCTTTTAAAAACAGAAACATTGTCTTTATAATAATTATATTCTTCAAGTGTGTTAGAGGGAGTTCCTTTATTAAAATCGTAGATGTGTAAAAAGTCAACTTTTTTGTTAACCTTTTTCCTTTCATTTTTAATCTTTTTTAAATAATCGGTATAGCTAGAAACATGCTTGTGTTTGTATTTAGAATTGATTCTGAAATTACTTCTAAATTTTTTCTTTGATGAAAATATTCCTTTTACTTTATTTAATGAATCATAAACAATTACCCCGAAACTTTAGGCATTTCTTTTTTGTTTGGTAACGTATCGATATAATGGATTAACCACGTTTTAATTGTATCAACTTTAAACCGTTTATTAAATAATGAATTTATTTGTTTTTTCTTTTGAGGACTTAATGTGCCAAAGTATTCCGTGTACCGAAGTTTTAAAAAGATAGCAGTGTCATTAACTATTTCGGTAGCGGTAAATAAACCAGATTTAAGTCCTTTTTTATATTCTGAAAAGATAATTTCAGTAAAGTTTTCGTTTACGTAAATTGTTTTTCGTTTTTGAGAGTAACCTGTAATAACTGAAAGAGTTAATAGGGATATGATAAAATATTTTTTCATGAATTTTTAATTATAAATCTACAAATGTTTTTTCAATACCTCAATCTCATCTCTAAATTGTGCCGCAGATAAAAAGTCTAATGCTTTTGCTGCTAACTCCATGTTTTTGCGAGTTTCTCGAATGCGTTTTTCTATTTCTGGTTTTGGTAAATATTCTAATCCCGCTTCTGCAGCCTTATTAATTGCATTGTCATAATGGTAAGAAGAGACTGCATTTTTAGTAAGTGTGTTGTCAATGCCTTTTACAATCTGAGTTGGTGTAATATTATTTTCGGTATTATAACTAATTTGTTTATCTCGTCTTCTGTCTGTTTCGTCTATAGTGCGTTGCATGCTTTTGGTTACTTTATCAGCATATAAAATAGCCAAACCATTTACGTTTCTTGCTGCTCTACCAATTGTTTGTGTTAAAGATCTATGCGAACGTAAAAACCCTTCTTTATCAGCATCTAAAATGGCAACTAAGGAGACTTCAGGTAAATCCAACCCTTCTCTTAATAAGTTAACACCAATAAGTACATCAAAGACTCCTTTACGTAAGTCTTGCATAATTTCTACACGTTCTAGGGTGTCAACATCAGAATGTATATATCTACAGCGAATTTGAATTCGCGTTAAGTATTTTGCCAATTCCTCTGCCATTCTTTTGGTTAAGGTGGTAATCAAGGTTCGTTCGTCTTTTTCAACACGAATCTGAATTTCTTCAATCAAATCATCAATCTGATTTAAACTCGGACGTATTTCAATAATTGGGTCTAATAAACCTGTCGGTCGAATTACTTGCTCCACAAACAACCCTTCCGTTTTTTGCAATTCGTAATCAGCTGGAGTTGCACTCACATAAATCACCTGATTTTGAACACCTTCAAATTCCTCAAATTTTAAAGGTCTATTATCCATAGCAGCAGTTAATCTAAAACCATGTTCTACCAAGTTCACTTTTCTACTTCTATCGCCACCGTACATCGCGTGTGTTTGCGGAACGGTAACATGACTTTCATCAATCACCATTAAATAGTCATCAGGAAAATAATCTAATAAACAGAACGGGCGAGTACCAGGTTCTCTTCCGTCTAAATAGCGAGAATAATTTTCAATTCCAGAGCAATACCCTAATTCACGAATCATTTCTAAATCGAATTCAGTTCGTTCCTTTAAACGTTTTGCTTCTAAATGTTTCCCTATTTCTTTAAAATAATCAACCTGCTTCATCATGTCTTCTTGAATGGCATGAATCGCATTTTGCAATACATCAGGAGATGTAACAAACAAATTAGCAGGATATATAGTTAGGTTTTGGAATTTTTCTATAATGGCATTACTTTCTAAATCAAACGATTCAATTTCATCTATTTCATCACCAAAAAAGTGCACACGATACCCACTATCTCCATAAGAAGGATAAATGGTAATTACATCGCCTTTTACTTTAAAAGTCCCGCTTTTAACTTCAAATTCGGTTCTAGAATACAAACTAGTAACTAATAAATGTAAAAATTTGGTTCTTGATATTGCTTGGCCAGTTTCAATCGGAATCACATTCTTTTTAAATTCTACGGGATTCCCAATACCATACAAACAAGAAACAGACGCAACAACCAATACATCTCTACGGCCAGAAAGCAGGGCAGAAGAAGTGCTTATTCTTAGACGTTCAATATCTTCATTAATAGATAAATCTTTTTCTATATATGTTCCTGTAACGGGTAAATACGCTTCTGGTTGGTAGTAATCATAATACGACACAAAATATTCTACAGAGTTGTTAGGGAAAAACTGTTTAAATTCTGAATACAGTTGAGCAGCCAATGTTTTGTTATGGGCTAAAACTAATGTTGGACGGTTAATTTGTTCTACAACATTTGCAACTGTAAAGGTTTTTCCAGAACCGGTAACTCCTAACAATGTTTGATACTTCTCACCAGAGATAATACCTTCAGTTAGTTGCTTTATCGCTTCTGGTTGATCTCCTGTAGGTTTAAATTTTGATTGTAATTGAAAATCCATATTTACAAAAATACAGATACTTTTTCTTAAAAAGTATCTGTATTTTAATTGTTTTTAAGCGGGCTAATTTATTTTCTAAGTAAACTAAAATTACCTATTTTTTTTCTGATGTTTCCATTAATGTCTTCTAGTACAGCATTAAACCAATAATCATTAGAAGGGAGTTTTTTATTGGTATAGGTTCCGTTCCAGCCTTGTCCATTTTTATCAGTAATTAAGGCTACGATTTTTCCGTATCGATCAAAAATTTCTACTCTAACAGAAGTAAAGAAACTAGTGTTAGAACCAGGAATTATCCAAGTATCTAAAACGCCATCATTATTAGGAGTAAAGAATTTTGGATATGTAATTATAGCTACTACTACACTCGCAACACCACAACCATTTTTGTCTCTAACCAATACGCTATAAATACCGCCTTCTAATCCTTCAAAAAGAGGTTCATCTTGATAATTTTTTAGGATAATCCCATCGGTATCGGCTAATGCAAATTCATAATTCCCAATACCTAAATTACCGGTACTATTGTCTATAGTAATAGAATTGTTATCGGAATCATCTACAATAGTAATATCATCTTTTGTGATGGTGGCAATAATAGACTCGTTTACTTGAATTGTTCTTGTTCTACTACAACCTGTAACATCTGTAGCTGTAGCGGTTACTGTGTACAAACCACCAGTGGTTATAGTAAGCTCATCGTTGGTTGTAATGGTTCCGTCCGGAGCTAGCCATTCATACGTATAAACAGCTCCTGTTCCTTCTACTCCGATAGTTAAATCGGGACCATTTAGACATACTGTTTGTGGCGTGGTTACTTGGAAGATAGGTAACGGGTTTATAATTATATCAAAAGAGTTGTCATCATTTACACAGCCTGTTTTTTTGTCTTTAACACTTACGTAGATGGTTTGCTGATTAGCGATTGTATTTGCAAATGGACTTGATAGTGGATTTGCACCACTAGTTGCCTCTGAATTTGAAAGATGAAAAGTAACATCAAAATCAGCTTTAATTTGTGTACTTCCTAAGATGGTTAAAATCTGGCTATCTAAATCTATATTTTGAACAAATCCATTATCATCTTCAGCATCTAAGTCGTTATCACAGTAGCTTAAATTAGAAACCGTTTCTGCAATAGGCTCTGAATTTACAATGACATTAAAATTAGAAATTCCGTTAGCACATTGTGTAGCTACATTAAAAACGCGTACATAAATACGTTGTCTAAAGGGAATGTTATTAGAAAAAGGACTTCCTAAAGGAGAGATGTTATTTTGTGCATCTGTTAAAGAGTTATGATACGTAACTGAATATTTAGTAGGGTCTTGTGTTCCTAAAATCCCAGCAGTTTGACTTTCTAAATCAAAGCTTTGAGAAAATCCGTTTCTTGCAGATCCATCAGAATTGTCGTCGCAAATTTCTAAATCGTTTACAAAGTTAGCAATAGGCAATGGATTTACCACCAAATCAAAAGACACTTGATCGTTAAAACAACCGGTTGCATTATTTTCAACTCTAGTATAAATGGTTTGTTTATCTCTTGTGGTATTGGTGTACGGAGAAGCTAAAGGATTATTTCCTGAGCTCGCATCTGCAGAAGTGCTATGATAGGTTACTGTGAAATTAGCAGGATTTTGTCCTCCTAAAATTGTCGTATTTTGACTTGTTAAATCAAAGGTTTGGACAATTCCGTTAATTCCATTTCCGTCATCAAAATTATCACATAATTCTAAATCAGTTGGCGTAGTACTGGTTGGTGCTGGATCTACATTTAAAGTAATATACGGACCAAAACCAAGACAGTCGTTATCTAAATTACTATCAACTCTAATATAGATTTGTTGCGTTATTGGGTATCCAATATTACGATAGTTGCTGGGGTCTGTGATAGGGTTTCTTTCTGCTAATGCATCCGCTTTATTTCTGTAATACGTAATTGTTAACTGTTGATTCGTTGGAAACAATACACGAACTTCTGCAGTAACAGCACTAAAATCAAATGTAGAAACACCATCTGTATTATCATTGTTGGTGGTGTCATTTCCATCGATGTCTAAGAAATCGTCACACAAAGTAAAACTCCTTTGAAAACTTGGCGGAATTCCTGTTGTTGAAACGGTTAGTGTTACTTCCGAAATTCTAAAACATCCAAAAGTAGAAATTGCTCTAGCCCAAACAATATCTGAAGTTACCGTTCTATTCGTGAAAGTTATTGGGTTTGGAATGACGTTTGTGTTGTTTTCAGCATCATTTAATGTAGGGTAAAATACAAATGTTTCATTGGTAAAGTTTGTAGAAATATCTGATGCTGCTTCTTTTAGGTTAAAAACACTAAATCCATCTACGTCATCATCACATTGTTTTAATTCTACAGCGGTGGTGATAACTGGTTTTGGATTCACGACCAAATCTAACGTTTTAGCAGCGTCAAAACAGGCTGTGTTGTTATTGTTTTCTACACGAATAAAAACAACTTGTGTATTGGCAACTACATTTGAATAGGGGTTTGCTTTGTTAATAATAGCTGTAGTATTATCAGTTTGCGCACCGGTCAATGTTGTATGGTAGGTAACACTATAAATAAGGGGGTCTAACGAGCCTAATATTTCAGCATCTTTATTCGATAGTGTAAACCCATCAATGAACCCATCGGTATCTGTACCTAAGGATGTGTTGTCGCAAAGATTATAATCAGTTGGGTCTTGTGGTACTGGTAAACCTGTTACTGTTAATGTAAATGTGGTACTTGCAAAGCAAGCATTGGGTGCAAGAATATTGTGCACTCTTGCGTAGATGGTTTGATTGCTGTATGATGTTGGGTTTGTATACGGATTTGAAATTGCATTGGTATTTGCATCAGCGTTTGCTTGGCTTGTAAAATAGCGCACTTCAAAAATCCCAGGATCTTGTCCGTTTAAAACAGCAGGAGTTGTTGTAGCTTGTAAATCAAAAGTACTAAAACCAGTATTGTTTGTGTCACAAAAATTTATATCTGTAGGTTTGGTTGCGGTAGCAACTTGGAAGACCTTAAGATTAAATTCTCCCTCAGCAACTACCGTATTTCCACAAACATCTGTTTGTTCTACAGTTAGTAAGTATTTACCTGTATTGCTTGTCTGTATGTTGTTTAATGTTAATATTCGCGTTGCGGCGAGTATAGTTGTATTAGTGCCATCATCAAAAGTCCATTCATAAGTAACATTGTTTCCTGTAACTGGATCAGGTGCAATCACTTTATTTTCCCCAATGCACAATTCTAAATATTGGTTATTAATTACAATGCTATTATTGCTATTGTCTTTAATTTCGATAGGTATTAAAAGGGAAGAAATAAAAGGTGGTAAGCCTTCCGTAGAAATTTTACCATTTAAATCAACACCATTAAGATTAAAATCAATTTCATTAAAATCCTTTTCAGGAAAATTGATAACTCCTAATTTGTCTATTCTACTTTGCGCGTAGTATATTTTTCCATCAGGTCCTAACTGTAAGGCTCCTCTAAAACCTGTCATTGTATTGTAAATTTCTTGGCGACTAGCATTAATATCTGTAATGTTATTAGAGTCTAAACTAAACTGAAAAACACTAGCAGGCCCTGTGTTAGGATTGGCCCCTTGACTATGAATTCCTGTAGAGATATATAATTTATTTGAGCTTCTAGAGAATTCTGCGCCGTAACCACCGCTTACATTAAGAGTTCTACCGTTACTTATCATTCCTGTCGCATCATCAAAATCATAAATATATGAGCTAGCACCTGGGCTTGCACTTACAAGTTTAGTGCCGTCAGGAGACAGTTTTAAATAGCCTCTTAAATCACCTCCAGATTGAATGTTCGTTGAAGTAATTGCAACAGTGTTTACTCCTGTGTCATTAACCAAGTAAGCCTGGAACTGATTTGAATCTCCAGTAATTACCCAAAAAGTATCACAATCAGCCCCTTTTACTGATGTTATTTTTTCTCTAGCATTTAAAGATTGACTTAGCGCTGTATTTTTAATTGTTACCGCTCCTAAACCACCATCTAAAGTCATGTCTATTTCAGAAAAATGTACGCCATTTGCTCCAAACGCTCCCTGATTACCTACTGTGAATGTGTAATAAATATTCGGATCTTTTGGTTTAGGAACGATCATGCCTGATTGGGCACTAGAAGAGTTGCCTAACAGTCCGGTACCATTAGACATTACAACATGGTTTTTGTTATACACAATTGAACCATCAGTGTAAAACAATAAGTTCCCGTTAGCGGCAGAGATTGAGGCAGAGCCTTCATCTGTTATTAATTGTCCGTTTGTAAGTGCAACAGGAGCTCCTGTTGAAAAGTCTAAACCAGCATTTTCCCCAAAATACCAAATATTAGCCTGTTTCTGTCCGTAGGTACTACATGTAATTAAAAATAACACAACACTTAAAAATATTCTCATTTAACGGATTTTTTGTTCAAACGTCAAATATATTTAAAAAGTATTATAAATCTCTCTTTTTTAGTAAGGCATATGATAAGTAAATAAAGATTGCTGTCCAAACTAAAACAATTATGAGGTCTGTAAATTGTACGGAGAAATCTTTAGTAATCTGTTCCCCAATTTGATTTGCTACTGACCTTACAGCACCTAATCTAGAAAAAGGTTCTTTAATTGTGTTAGACATTGCTTCTAATGGAAGAAATTGCATAATGTTATTTACACTTTCAAAGGTGTTATCTCCTCCTCTAAATGAATAAAAGAGATAGCCTTTAAACATACTTTCAATAATCAACCAAATAACCATTGCTCCAACTGCAAAAGCAGAACGTTTCACTAAGATTCCTAAGAACAGCCCAAAAGAGAAGAAACCTACAAGTTTCACGAAAAATGCTATTAAATAGTCTAAATCGGAAAATATAATTGCAAGCTCATTATAATCAGAATAAAACAACCCTAATAATAAAGAAGTTACAAATACAAATAGGGCTGAAATAGCCGCAAAAACGATTACCGTATAAAATTTTGATAAGATAAATTCTTTTTTACTCAACCCATCAATTAGGTTTTGTTTTAAGGTTTTGTTACTATATTCATTTGCTACCATAGAAACAATTACAAGTAATAAAAAGAACTTAAAAAGGGATGCCATAAAAGTGTTAAAATGCCAGATGTATGGGAAATTAAAAATCCCTTGGTCTGCCAGGTGAAACTTAATTGGACCAATATCAAATTTAATTGCAGCAATTAAGGCAATTGATGTTAGTAGGCCAAAGTATATGATTGATAAAACTTTACTAGCTCTATTGTGTTTTAATTTATGAAATTCTATATTTAGTAATCTAAACATGGTGTATTGTGTTTTTGTGAATTTTTTCTCGTCTCTCGACTCCGATCGAGATGACATTTTGAAGTAAGTTCAGTGGATTAATTGTTGCTTGTTAACTTTAAGAACTGTTGTTCTAAACTTGGCATACGTTTTACTAAATGAGATAATGTAATTCCGTTTTTGAAAAGAAAGGTATTCATTTCTGATGCAGACATTTCTTGATTCAAGGTAGCGATTAAAACATCTTCCTCTTTATGAATAGCGCTTATTGACGCATGTGCTTTAAGTAGTTCCGTTAATTGCGCTTCATTTTCTTCTGCTTTTAATTCAAATAACCCATTAGAAGCAGTCATTTCATCAACTCTACCAGCATATAGTTTTATTCCTTTTCTAATAACAACTACATGGCTACATACTTTTTCAACTTCATCTAATAGGTGAGAGGCTAATAAAATTGTAGTTCCGTTTTTAGCAATATCTTTAATAATTTGACGTATTTCATGAATTCCTTGCGGGTCTAACCCATTTGTGGGTTCGTCTAAAATTAAGATTTCGGGATCATTTAATAATGCTGATGCAATTGCTAAACGTTGTTTCATTCCTAAAGAGAAGGTTCTGAATTTACTGTTTTTACGTTCGTAAAGATTTACAATTTTTAGCTTTTCATCAATCTGATTGTAAGAAACGCCTTTAATTTTGCAAATCAATTTTAAATTTTGAGCTGCAGTCATGTATGGATAAAAGTTAGGACGCTCAATAATAGCTCCAACTTTTTTCAATGCTTCATGCGTAGAGATTGCGCCGTTAAACCAGCTAAATTCTCCTGAAGTTCTATTAACAACATTTAAAATGATTCCTAAAGTGGTAGACTTTCCGCTTCCGTTTGGTCCTAAAATACCGTAAACATTTCCTTTTTGTATGTCAAAAGTTAAGTTGTTTACTGCATGTACAGGTCCGTATTTTTTGTCTAAATTCTTTAAAGATAAGATAGTTTCCAATGCTATTGTTTTAGTCGATTATGGTTATTCGACGAACAAGGTAAGTAAATGTTACAAAAAAGAGCGTGTAAGAAAAAAGGAATTTAATATTTGTCGAAATCAATATCATCTAATGACTCAAAATCATTGTCCCCAAATTCATCATCAAAAGAGTCATTATTTTTCTCTGCAACAAACTCTTTTTCAGGTGCTTCGTCAGGAACTTCGCCAATAGACATTAGTATTTTAGGTTCCGTTAATAATTCGGTATTGCTATCAATAACTTCTACGTAAAAAGACCACATTTTAAAGAAGTCATACACGTAAATTAATTTATCGTTTGTGTTTGGTAGTGTTTCTTTCAAAACACAAGTACTCATAGAAATTTCTTCACCAAATTCTGCCATGTCAAATAGCGGAATTTCTTCACCTTGATTCCATTCATGATCTGCTCTATAAAAAGAAGCCATTTCTTGACCGTTAAAACCAAAAGCTTTCGCAATAAATAAATGCAATTCCTCTAAATTAATAGTGTTATTAACTATTAAAGTTCTAATTACATCTTTTTTTGTATCTAAAATTACGCGTACTTTATACATCCTAAATTCCTTCTAATTATGCTGCAAAAATACAATAAATAATATGTATTTTTACCATAAAATAATCCATAATGAAAGAAAAATCAGAAATACTCCTCTCGTTTAACAAACGTTGTAAAGACACGTTAATGGAAACTCTTGAAATAGAATATATTGATATAGGGGACGATTTTTTAGTGGCTAAAATGCCTGTAAATACTAGAGTACATCAACCATATGGGTTATTACACGGCGGTGCAACTGCTGCTTTAGCAGAAAGTGTTGGTAGTGCAGCATCCTCTTTCTTTGTAGATAACAGTAAGTTTATTGTAAAAGGAATTGAGCTTTCAATTAATCATCTAAAGAGTATCAAAGAAGGTGAAGTGACGGCTACAGCAAAAATCATACATAAAGGAAGAACTACGCATTTGTGGGAAATTAAAGTGAGGAATGAGAATAATGATTTAATTTCTGTTTGTAAACTAACGAATATTGTTTTAGAGAAAAAGTAAATTGATGAAGCTGTTTAAGAAGGTTCTAAAGATATGTACTACGGTTTTTGTGGTGTTATTACTTGCCGTTTACATGTTGTTTGTTTATTTTTCTTCACCAAAATCTGATGATGAAATTTACGAATCATTTTATGAAGTTGGTGTTGAGGTATCTGTTGCAAAGAATACATTCAGAGATTTTAAATACAGAACTGTTTCTTTACAAAAAGCGATTGACACGAATAAAACAACATTGGTGTTTGTACATGGAGCAATTGGTTCTGCAATAGATTTTAAAAGTTATATGACAGATTCTTTGATGAGATCTACATTCAATATGGTTTCTTATGATAGAGTAGGTTATAATTATAATGATGAAACATTAGCTCAGAAATCATTGAAATTAGAAGTTGATCTGTTAAAAGATTTCACTAAAAATTTAAACCCTAAAAAAACAGTACTTGTTGGGTATTCTTATGGAGGGCCAATTGTTTTGGCAATGAAAGAAAAATACAAACAGATAGTTTTATTAGCTCCTGCAGTTTATAGTAAGGTAGAACCAATGCCATTTATGTTGAATTTTTATACATGGAAAATTACGCGTTGGTTAGTGCCACATGTTTGGAAATCTGCTTCGTTAGAAAAAAGGACTCATAAAATAGAGTTGCAAAAATATGAACAAAATTGGAAAACAAATCCTTCTAAAATAATCGCTATTCATGGAGATTGTGATGGCATAGCACCTTATGAAAACTCCCTCTTTTTACAAGGGCAATTTCCAAAGAATCAGTTTGAGTTAAAAACAATAAATGACGCCGGACATTCTTTGGTTTGGTCTAATTTTCAATTTATTAAAAAAGAACTTTTAACGTTGACGCATTGAAAACAATTCAACAGAAAATACAAGAACATTATAAAAGAGAACTTCCCTTTGTAGTGTATAATAAGCCTAATGCTAGCGAAGTATTTGGGTTGTTTCAGCAAAACGATGATTTGAATGTTATTACAAATCAATTTGACAAACAAGGGTTTGTTTTTGCTCCGTTTAACACAACCGACAGGACAGTATTATTTCCATTATCAGCTTCTGAGTTTGTTCGTGGAGAAATGCTTGTAGCTGATACTATTGAGTTACAGGGTGTTTTGTCAACCAATAGTGATTCAAAATCAGCACATGTTGAATTGGTGAAAAAAGGAATAGAAGCAATAAAAAAGAATCATTTTAAAAAGGTTGTTTTATCTAGAAAAGAAAAAGTTAAGTGTCCCGAAATAGATATTATTGAAACGTACAATAAGCTATTGCAAACGTATCCAAATGCATTTGTATATGTTTGGTTTCATCCAAAAGAAGGATTGTGGTTTGGGGCTACTCCAGAAACATTATTAAAAGTAGAAAATAATTGTTTTACAACAATGGCCTTGGCAGGAACTCAAGTTTACAAAGAAGGTGTTGCGCCAAAATGGAATCCAAAAGAAATAGAGGAGCAAAAAATTGTAACTGATTATATTGTAAATAAATTATCGGTTTTTTCTAAAGAATTAAAAATCTCTGAAACCGAGACTGTAAAAGCCGGGTCTTTACTGCATTTAAGAACAGAAATTAAAGGAGAATTAGATGTCGTAAAAGAAAACGGCTTGTTCTCTTTGGTAGATTTGTTACACCCAACTCCGGCTGTTTGCGGTTTACCAAAAGAAGCGGCAAAGCAGTTTATTTTGGAAAACGAATACTATAAAAGATCTTATTATACAGGCTTCTTGGGTGAATTAAATATGGGAGGACTACATCAAAATGATTCTCATTTATTTGTAAACCTAAGGTGTATGGAAATAAAGAATAATGAAGCTTTAATCTTTGTTGGTGGTGGAATTACAAAAGAAAGCAATCCAGAAAAGGAATGGGAAGAAACCGTTTCGAAAAGCGATATAATGTTGAAAGTATTATAAAAAAAACGCCATCTAAATTAGGTGGCGTTTTTTATGTGAGAATTATTTGAATTCTAGATGTCTTCAAAAGAAACATCGGTAAAACTTTCTGTGCTAGCTTCTTCAGTTGTTTCTTCAGTTGCAATTTCGTCTTTTTTGTAATCTTTTTGGTGTCTTTCACTAATTACTTCTTGTCCTTTTTCATTAACAATGTAGTCAGTTGCAGCTTTTAGCATGTCATTAAACTCTGAAAAGTCCTCTTTGTAAAGGTAAATTTTATGTTTTTGATAACGGAAAGAACCATCATCATGCGTAAATTTTTTACTTTCAGTTATTGTTAGGTAGTAATCATCTGCTTTTGTAGATCTTACATCAAAAAAGTAAGTTCTTCTTCCTGCTCTCAACACTTGAGAAAAAATCTCCTCTTGTTCTACTCTCTCAGTCATAATAATTTAATAATAAAATTAAGTTTTGTTTTGTTTGCTGAACAAATCTAAAAAAATATTTTACTTTTTCTAATAAAACCTTAGTTTTCTTTTTCTAAAAGTTGTTGTTCGTAAAGATATTTATAGTATCCGTTCTCTTTTATCAGTTGATTATGAGTACCTTGTTGTATGATTTTCCCGCTGTCTAAGATAATTATTTTATCAGCATTTTTAGCAGATGAAACTCTATGACTAATAATAAAAGTGGTCTTTTCTTTAGAAACCTTTTCTAGATTTGATAAGATTCGCTCTTCAGTTTCTGTATCAACAGCGGATAAACAATCGTCAAAAATTAAAATTTTAGGATTTTTGATAATTGCTCTAGCAATAGAAACACGTTGTTTTTGTCCTCCAGATAACGTTACGCCTCTTTCTCCTAAAATAGTTTTGTACTTGTTTTTAAATCCAGAAATACTCTTGTGAATAACGGCGTTTTTTGCAGCATTAGTAATTTCTTCTGTAGTTGCATCTTCTTTACCAAATTTAATATTGTTCTCAATCGTATCAGAAAACAAAAATGGATCTTGAGGCACAAAGCCTATTTGATTCCTTAGGTCAGTTAAGTTAGCATCAGTAATTTTTTCTCCATCAATTAAAATAGTTCCATTTGTAGTATCGTACAATCTAGATACTAGATTGACGATTGAAGATTTTCCGGAGCCTGTTTTTCCTAAAACAGCAATAGTTTCTCCTTTGCTTACTTTAAAGCTAACGTTATCTAAAGCAGTGATATTAGTGTCGTCATAGGTTAAACTTACATTTTTAAACTCAATAGCACCACTAATTATCGTTTCATTATTGTTGGTATTGGTGATTTCTGGAACGTGTTGTAAAAACTCATTTATTCTTTGCTGAGAAGCTTCGGCTTGTTGCACCATTGAGGTTACCCAACCAACAACTGCAACTGGCCAAGTAAGTATGTTTACATATAAAATAAATTCTGCGATTACACCAATCGGAATTTCACCAGCTATGTATTGCTTACCTCCAATATAAATAACGATCAAGTTACTTACGCCAATAAGCAGTACCATTAAAGGAAAAAAGATGGCTTGTACTTTGTATAAATCTATATTCTTTTTTTTGCTTTCATTCGCTAAATCATCAAAATTAGCGATAATAGATTTTTCAATCCCGTAAGATTTTACAACATTAATCCCAGAGAAAAACTCTTGATTAAAGGTTGTTAGTTTAGATAAGTATTGCTGTACAATGGTGCTTTTCTCATTAATAACCTTGCTAAGAATAAATATTGAAATTGATAAAATCGGAAAAGGAATTAATGTGTAAGCCGTTAGTAATGGGTCAATAGTGAACATTTGGTAAAAACCAACAATAAACAACACAATTATATTCATACTATACATAATTGCTGGGCCAAAGTACATTCTTACTTTAGATACATCTTCACTAATTCTATTCATTAAATCTCCTGTTCTATTTTTTTTGTAGAAGTTTAGAGATAATCTTTGGTATTGCTGATAAATTTCATTTTTTAAATCAAACTCAAACAATCTTGAGGTAACAATAATAGTTTGACGCATTAAGAACGTTAAAAATCCAGCCGCTAAAGTAACCCCAACAATCATTAAAATATTGATTAGTAGTTGGTGTTTAACATCAGCTGTATTGTCAATGATTCCATTTTTATATTCCTCTACAATATTAAAAGACTGTCCAATAATTCTAGGTATTTTAAGCGTTAAAATTTTGGATAGTATTGTAATTATAATACCGAGTAATAATCGGTATTTATATTTTAAAAAGTACTTGTTTAAGTATTTTAATGATTTCATTAATAATTATGTGTTTTTATACTGAATTGGTTAATTATAATGAATTAAAAAGTTTTAAAATTTAGGAATATCATAATTAAGTGGTCTTTTTTTTGAAATGATTTGTTAATATCATATTTTTGCTTCTGAAAATAAAGAAAAATTTAATTTCTTTATAAATACAGAACAAAAATGACAGCAAACATAATCGACGTAAAAGAGTTGAAAAATGATCCAGTTTTTGGACAAATCTCTTTTGATGGACATGAACAAATCGTTTTTTGCAACGACGAAGATACAGGTTTAAAAGCAATTATTGGTATTCATAATACGGTTTTAGGCCCTGCTTTAGGAGGGACTAGAATGTGGACATATGAAAGTGAATGGCATGCATTAAATGATGTATTACGTTTGTCTCGTGGAATGACTTATAAAGCAGCAATTACAGGATTAAATCTTGGAGGAGGTAAAGCCGTTATTATTGGTGATGCGAAAACTCAAAAGAATGATGCTTTAATGCGTAGGTTTGGTGAGTTTGTACATTCATTAAGTGGAAAATACATTACAGCAGAAGATGTTGGTATGGAAACTAGAGATATGGATGTTGTTAGAGAGGTTACACCACATGTTACTGGAATCTCTGAAAGTAAAGGTGGCGCAGGAAATCCATCTCCAATTACTGCATACGGAGTTTATATGGGAATGAAAGCTGCTGCTAAATTTCAATTTGGAACAGGCAATTTAGAAGGTAAAAGAGTTTTGGTTCAAGGAGTTGGACATGTTGGGGAGGCTTTGGTAAAGCATATTACTGATGAAGGAGCAAAAGTTATTATTAATGACATTAATGAAGCTCGTTTAGAAGAATTAAGTAAGAAATACGGAGCTAATGTTGTCTTAGGAAACGATATTTACGGGTTAGATGTTGATATTTATGCACCTTGTGCACTAGGAGCAACAATTAATGACGCTACAATTCATCAATTAAATGCGAAAGTTATTGCTGGCGCAGCCAACAATCAATTAGCTGATGAAATTAAACATGGTAGGTTGTTAAAAGAAAAAGGGATTGCATATGCACCCGATTTCTTAATCAATGCAGGAGGAATCATCAACGTATATGCTGAGTTAGAAGGATATGGTAAAGATGAAATTATTAGAAAAACAGAAAATATTTTCAATACAACTCTAGATATTTTCAAGCTTTCAGAAAAAGAAGACATCACAACACATAGAGCAGCATTTAATATTGCTCAAAATAGAATTGATACTCGTAAAAAAGAGCAAAACAAGTAGTAGATTTCAATAAAAAGTATATTTTTGCAGGGCGCTAGAATTTTCTATCGCCCTTTTTTAAATTAAGTTCTTTAGAATGATTAATAGAAGACATATTAGAGTCAAAGTAATGCAATCAGTTTATGCAATGATAACGTCAAAAGCTGATGATTTAATAAGAGAAGAAAAATTCTTAAAACATAGCATTCAAAAACTGTTAGACCTGTATGTTTTGCAGCTACAATTAATAGTAGAAGTGCAAGAGATGGCTGCTCAGAAGATAGAAATATCTAAAAAGAAGCATCTAGCAACTAAAGAAGAATTACATCCAAATACAAAGTTTATTCAAAATGAAGCGATACTAAACTTAGTAAACAGTACTTCATTTGTTACTTTTAAAACGGATAACAACATCAATAATTGGAAGTTAGATGATGAATACGTTAAAATTATCTGGAATAAACTAGAGCAAAGTGATTTGTATAAGGCGTATTTAAATTCTACAGAATCTTCTTTTAAAGAAGATAAGACTTTTGTTCAAGATTTTTTCAAAGAGATTATTGCTCCTGAAGAAAAATTAGCTGAATATTATGAAGACCAAAATATTAGTTGGTTAGATGATATTCCGTTTGTAAATACTTGGATTGTAAGAACTTTAAGTAAATTGAAGCAAAACAAAATTTTTGTTTTAGACAGGTTATATAAAGATGAAGATGATCAGAAATTTGTATTAGAATTATTTAGAAAAGTAATCTTACATCATACATCTTACGAAGAAGAGATCAGTACAAAAACACCAAATTGGGAAGCTGATAGAATTGCAGATGTTGACATGATTTTGATAAAAATGGCAATAACGGAGTTTTTAAAATTCCCTTCTATACCAGTTAGAGTTACTATAAACGAATACATAGAAATATCTAAAGATTATTCAACAAATAAAAGTGGTTATTTTATCAATGGGGTATTAGATAAATTGTCTAGAGAATTCACAGCAGATAAAAGAATTAATAAAATAGGTAGAGGGTTATTATAAATTCTTACTTTTACCTAAAATATATTTAAAATGAAGAAAATTATAATTTTTAGTTTAGTTGCGTCTTTAGGATTTTTAACTTCTTGTAAAGAGGGAAATCCATCAGCGAAAGTGGATAGTGCAAAGTTAGAAGAAGCTAGACAAAGAGATACTGATATTAGTAAAGGAGCGCCAGTTATTGAGTTTGATAAAACGGTATATGATTTTGGTACTGTTACGGATGGAGAATTTATTGAAACGACATTTACATTAACGAATGTTGGTAAATCTGCATTGGTTATTACTGATGCAAAAACGACGTGTGGTTGTACAGTTCCTACTTGGCCAAAAGACACACCTATTATGCCAG
This sequence comes from Polaribacter sp., assembly GCA_047611925.1. Taxonomy (GTDB): domain Bacteria; phylum Bacteroidota; class Bacteroidia; order Flavobacteriales; family Flavobacteriaceae; genus Polaribacter. The sequence goes on along the minus strand of JBLFXB010000013.1, from coordinate 11,470 downwards.
GGGAAACTACAGAAATTAAAGTAAAATTTAATACTAGAGGAAAAGGTGGAGGAAGACAATCTAAGAATGTTACGTTGTTTACAAACACAGCTCTTGGTAGAGAAGTACTTACATTAAAAGGAATAGTAAACAGAATAGATAAATAAAAGATATGTTTTTACAAGCAAGTACAAGTGGATTAAGTAGTATGTTGCCCTTTTTAGCAATGATCGTTGTGATTTACTTTTTTATGATTAGACCACAAATGTCTAAGCAAAAGAAAGAGAAAAAATTTCAAGCAGAAATTAAAAAAGGAACTAGAGTTATTACAAGTAGTGGAATTCACGGAAAAATAGTAGAAGTAAACGAAACTGATAATACAATTACTATTGAAACAGGAGCAGGAAAAATTAAATTTGAAAAAGTTGCTATTTCTATGGAGCTTACAAATAAATTAAACGCACCAGCAGTAGTAGTTAAGAAATAATTTCTAACGAAATAAGATTAAAAAAGAGAGCAATTTGCTCTCTTTTTTAGTTAAAAAAAAGTAGCATCGTTGTGTTTGTAAAAAGCTTTACGTAGCTTGCATATAATTACTGTTTTTATGATCAAAAGAAAAAATAAAAATAAAATCCCGAAAGCATTTTCAGTAGCATTACTCTTTGCAGTTTTATTTTGGTTGTTGATTAAAATGTCAAAAGAGTATAAGACCGTTATTTCTTTTCCAGTTGAATATGTAAACATCCCACAAAATAAGCTGATCCAAAAAGAACCCGTAAAGAAAATTGATATTCAAATAAAAGCATCTGGTTTCAGATTGTTTGGTTTAGGTATCGTGCAAGCTAAAATTAAGTTAGATGCAAGAAAACTAAAACGAAAGTCAGGTTCTGATTATTACTTCTTATTACAAAATCAAAAAATTGACATTCAACATCAGATTACAAACAAATATATGGTCGATCAAATAGTTGAAGATACCGTGTATTTAAATTTAGGGACACTTACCTCAAAGATGGTTCCTGTTTATGGGAATTTTGATTTGTCATATAAGCTAGGGTATCACTTAATCGAAACAATTAAAATTACTCCAGACTCAATTATGGTTTCTGGGCCAGAAGAACAAATAGATACCTTGCAAAGAATGCAATTGGAGCAATTTTTTAAAGAAGATATTTCGGAGACCATAGAAACAACGCTAAAAATTACCGAGTCTACTAATGCTATTAAATTTAAGGTTAAAGAAGTAACTATTTATGGCGAAGTAGATCAGTTTACAGAAGGAAAATTAGAGGTGCCTTTTCGAATTATTAATATGCCAGACTCTGTTTCTGTAAATACATTTCCAACTACATTAAAAGTGATTTTTCAAGTAGGCTTAAGTAATTTTAATAAAGTGAATTCTTCTTCATTTAAAATTGTGTGTGATTATCAACAATCCATCAATAATAATTTAAACTATTTAATTCCAAGAGTAATTTTTAAACCAGATTTTGTTACTTCTGTAAAGCTAACTCCTGCTAAAGTTGAATTCTTAATACAACGATAATGGTAGTAGGTTTAACTGGCGGCATAGGAAGCGGAAAATCAACAGTTTTAGAGCGTTTTAATGCTTTAGGAGATATTGCTGTTTACAATGCAGATGTTGAAGCTAAAAAGCTAATGAATACCTCTCCTGTGATTAAATCAAAATTGATTCACCTGTTTGGAGAAGAGGCCTATAAAAATCAACAATTAAACAGGGCGTTTATTTCAGGCATTGTTTTTTCTGACACAGAAAAGTTAAAGGAATTAAACACAATAGTTCATCCAGAGGTTTACTCTCACTTAATTTCTTTTATTGAGAAAAACCAATCTAAAGAGTATGTATTGTATGAAAATGCAATTTTGTTTGAGAACAATAGTGATGTTTTCTGTGATTACATTATCACTGTTATTGCTGCTGAAACCACTAGAATTGAACGGGTAATTTCTAGAGATAATGTTTCTGAAAAAGAGGTTAAAGACAGAATAAACAACCAATGGATCGACTCTAAGAAAGCATTATTATCTAATTATGTTGTAATCAATGAAGATTTAAAAACACTTGATTGTCAGATTGTTAAGATTCATAATAATTTAACAAAAAAGAAAGCTTCAATTTAGAAAAATTCATTTTTTTTCTTAAAAAATTCTTAAATTCTTAGTAATATTGTTAATAATCGTTAAAAACGGTAATTAACACGTATTAAAGATATATTTTTGAATAATGGGAAAAAAAATGTTCATCCTTATTGTTGCTTTAATGAGCTTTTCTTTAATCGGAATTGTGACTGTTCAGGTATACTGGATTGGCAATGCTGTTGAGACTAAAAGGAACCAATTTAAGAATGATGTAAAGAAATCTTTAGCAAGGGCATCAGAAAAAATTAGTGAAAAAGAATTTTCCCTTTTTAAAAATACTTTCGAACCTTCAATGGAGGATTATCAGGGTAAAACATCTGCAGAATTAAGACAGATAATTTTAAAAGAAATGGATACGCTAGGGAAAGTTAGCGCTTCTGTTAGCTTGAGTATTTTTGAGAAGAAGTTTAAACTGCCAAGTACCTTATTAAATATTGATAGTATTGAGTTTACGACGGTTACTGCTAAAGAGTCTACCTTTGTTTTAAACCTAAATGAAGTAGATTTTAATGGTAATTCAAGCAGTAAAATTACCACAAAAATAAAAAGATATAGAGATATTGATGAGCAATATTTCTTAAAAGCTTTTCAGGAGTTTAAAGCGTTAACACCTATCTATAAAAGAATTAGTAATAGAGAGTTAAATGTTACTTTAAAAGAAGAATTTTCAAAAAAAGGGATTGATATTGATTATAAATATGGAGTTTATAGTGAGGATGGATTTTTAACCAATCTAAAATCTGGCTATTTTACGATTAATAAAAACAATAGCATTGGGTATCCTTTGTTTATAAAAGACAATGGTGAAAGTAGCTTTAAATTATATGTTACGTTTCCAAATCAGCAAGAACATATTTTAGCAGATATTTCTAATATATTATTACTGTCAGTATTCTTTATTTTCATCATAATTGTGGCCTTTTCTAGCTCGCTGTATCAACTGTTGAGACAAAAAAAGATATCAGAAATAAAAACAGATTTTATAAATAATATGACACATGAGTTTAAAACACCTATTGCTACTATAAATTTGGCTTTAGATGCGATTAAAAACCCGCGTGTTATTAATGATAATGAAAAAGTAAAGCGTTATGTAAAAATGATTCGTGAAGAGAATAAACGAATGCATGGACATGTTGAAAACGTTTTACGAATGTCTAGATTAGAAAAGAATCAATTAGAAATCAGTAAGGTTACTATTGATATGAACGACATAGTTGAAGAGGCTATTTCTCACGTAGATTTATTAGTGAAAAATCAAGAAGGAAACATTACAACACATGTACATGCTTTACAATCTGAAGTTTTAGGAAACCATTTACACATGACTAATGTAATTGTTAACATGTTAGAAAATGCGTTAAAATACTCAGAGAACACCCCAAATATTGAAGTGTTTACAGAGAGCACATCTAAATTTTTTATTGTAAAAATTAAAGATGACGGAATAGGAATGAGTAAAAACGCACAAAAATACGTGTTTAATAAATTTTACAGAGAACATAAAGGAGACATCCATAACGTAAAAGGGCATGGGTTAGGCTTGGCTTACGTAAAAGAAATAGTTGCAAACCACCAAGGAAAGGTTTTTGTTGAGAGTGAAAAAGGTAAAGGAAGTACTTTTACAGTTAAAATACCATTAATTTAAAAACATATTATTATGGGAAGTAAAAAAATATTATTAGTAGAAGATGATCCAAATTTCGGAACTGTTTTAAAAGATTATTTAGCATTACATGATTATAATGTCACACATGCTAAAGATGGAATTGAAGGGTTAATTGAATTTAAAAACAGTGATTTTGATCTTTGTATACTTGATGTTATGATGCCTCGTAAAGATGGTTTCTCTTTAGCAACAGATATTAGATCAACAAACAAAGAAATTCCGATTGTTTTCTTAACTGCTAAAACAATGAAAGAAGATGTCTTAAGAGGATATCAAGTTGGTGCAGATGATTACTTAAATAAACCTTTTGATTCTGAAGTATTATTGTTTAAGATTAAAGCAATTTTACAACGTAAAGAATCTGATGTTAATAAAGAGTCAGATGAATTTGAATTTAATATTGGAAACTTTTTCTTTAACTCTAAATTGAGACAGTTATCTTATAAAGAAGGAGAAATTCAAAAATTATCTCCAAAAGAAAGTAAGCTTTTAAAAATGTTAGCTGTCTATAAAAATGATTTAATGCCAAGAGAATTAGCATTAACAAAAATATGGAGAGACGATAATTACTTTACATCTAGAAGTATGGATGTGTACATCGCCAAATTGCGTAAATACTTAAAACCGGATGAGAATGTAGAGATCCTTAACATTCACGGAGAAGGTTTTAGATTGGTAGAAAAATAAACAACATATACTTTTCATAATAAAAAAGCGCAATTAATTTTTAATTGCGCTTTTTTAGTAACTTTGATATAAGTAAAATTAAGGTTGAAATGGCAGAGTTTATTAAAATTTATAGTGAAAACCCCAATCCGAAAGAGATTAATAAGATTGTAAAGGTTTTGAAAAATGGCGGCTTGATAATTTACCCTACAGATACTGTTTATGGGTTGGGGTGTGATTTTACAAATACCAAAGCGTTAGAGAAAATTGCTAGAATTAAAGGAGTCAAGTTAGAAAAGTCCAATTTCTCATTCATTTGTAACGATTTAAGCCATTTATCAGATTATGTAAAGCAAATTGACACGCCAACATATAAAATATTAAAAAGGGCATTACCAGGTCCTTATACCTTCATTTTGCCAGGAAGTACTTCGTTGCCTAAAGTATTTAAAAAGAAAAAAACGGTCGGAATTCGTGTGCCAGATAATTCTATTGCAAGAATATTGGTTGAAACATTGGGAAACCCGATTATCTCAACGTCTATTCGTGATGATGACGATGTGATTGAATATACTACAGACCCAGAATTGATTTACGAGAAATGGAAAGATATTGTAGATGTTGTAATTGATGGAGGTTATGGCGATAATGAAGCCTCAACAGTAATTGATTTAACAGATTCTGAACCCTTTGTGATTAGAGAAGGTAAAGGAAGTTTAGATATTTTGTAGCCTTTCAAAGGACAAAAACTTCAGAGTTGATGCGTTTATCAGTTCGAGTGATTTTTGAAATATGAAAAAAATATTACTTCAACTCTTTAAAGGTCTTTCTTTTTAAGAAAAAGTATTGCCAAACAGTACTTGTGTGTAGATTGTAATTAGATTTTTTTTGTAATTTTTTACGCTTCTTTAAAAATGTATTAAAGTTTCTGTAAAAGCTAAAATGTGCTTTCACAATAGCCCAAGTATGTATTGGCCTTAGTTCAATAAGAAATTTAATACCGGCAATACCGTCTAAAAATAAACGAGAAAACACCACAAACAAAAACCGTTTTTTTGGTACATTCTTAACTACGTTTAATAAACTGTTTCTAAAGTTTAAAAATGTTTTATGAGGGTTTGTTTCTTGTAAAGTGGCTCCGCCAACATGATAAACAGTAGATGTACCAACATATTTTATTTTGTATCCTTCATTTTGTGCACGCCAGCATAAATCTATTTCTTCTTGATGCGCAAAATAATCTTCGTCAAAACCATTTAATTGGTGATACACTTTAGAGCGAATAAATAAACAAGCTCCAGAAGCCCAAAAAATCTCTGAAACATCATTAAACTGCCCGTTGTCCGTTTCTAAATTATTAAATACTCTACCCCTGCAATACGGATAGCCAAATAGATCTATAAATCCACCAGCAGCACCAGCATATTCAAACTTTGTTTTGTCTTTAAAGTCTAGTAATTTAGGTTGAATAATTGCTGTATTTTCTTCTTTTTTAAAGAGGTCAATAATTGGAGTTAACCAATTTTCTGCAACTTCTATATCTGAGTTTAGCAAGCAATAAATATCAGCATCTATTTGTTGTAAAGCATCGTTGTATCCTTTTGCATATCCACCATTAATAGCATTTTCTATTATTTGAATTGAAGGATAAAACTCTTTGATAAACTTGATAGAGGAATCGGTAGAAGCATTGTCTGCAATATAAATAGTTGCCTCATCTAAACTAAAGTTCACAACAGATGGCAAGAATTGCTCAAGCAATTTTTGTCCGTTCCAATTTAATATGACCACAGCAGTTTTCAAGGAAGCAAATTTACAGTTTATAAATCAGCTATACTTATAAGAATTCGTTAATTTAAGCTGAATGTATGTTTAAATGATTTTTTTAGAGTGTTGTATCGAGAACTAATTAAGGAGATTTCTCTACACTATTTTTTAGTCTTTAAAAAGTAGTAGAAGTGACAGTTTATGTATAATCGGGAATGTCTTCTAAGAAAATATAGGTTTCCTTTTTAAAATCCATTTTACAATAATAATGCTCCATTCCGTTTGTTAGCACTAGGTAATTCGCTTTTAGCTTTAAATTATATCTCGCAATTTGATCAAAAGTAGCTTGCGATATTTTAATATGAGGTGCTTTACATTCAACAATAATATCTGGGTTTCCTTCTTTGTTAAATATAACAATGTCTGTTCTCTTCTTCCGATTGTTTATGGTCAACTGCTTTTCTAAGGCAATTAAAGAAACAGGATACTTTTTTTCTTCAATTAAAAATTGCACAAAATGCTGACGAACCCATTCTTCTGGAGTTAAAACAAAATATCTTTTTCTTAAATTATCAAAAATAAGCGTATGTTTTTCGTTACTTTTGAGTTTGAAAGAATAGGTAGGAAGATTGAGTTTTTGCATCATTCAAAAGTAAGAAAATGGACGAAATAAATAGCATAGTAACAAACATTAAAAAAGGCGTTGTAAAACCCATTTACTTTTTAATGGGAGAAGAGCCTTATTATATTGATAAGATTTCTGAGTTTATAGAAAATACTATTTTAGATGAGGCAGAAAAAGGATTCAACCAAGTTGTTATGTACGGTAGAGATGTTACGATAGAAGAAATTGCTTCCTCTGCTAAACGCTATCCTATGATGGCAGAAAAGCAGGTTATAATTGTTAAAGAAGCCCAGGATTTAAGTAGAACTATAGAGAAATTGATTTCTTACGTAGAAAATCACCAACCAACTACCGTTTTAGTAATCAACTACAAATACAAAAAGTTAGACAAACGCAAAAAACTGTATAAAGCTATTGAAAAAGTTGGAGTGCTTTTTGAAAGTAAAAAATTATATGACAACCAGGTTTCTGATTGGATTCGTAGAGTTTTAAGTGGTAAGAATTACAAAATAGAAGCGAAAGCATCTCAAATGTTAGTAGAGTTTTTAGGAACTGACCTAAGTAAGATAAACAATGAGTTAGAAAAGCTAATTACTATTTTGCCAGAAGATTCTATTATTTCTCCTGAAGATATTGAGAAGAATATTGGTATTTCAAAAGACTTCAATAATTTTGAATTGCGTAAGGCAGTAGGAGAGAAGCAAATTGTAAAAGCGAATAGAATTATCAATTACTTTGCAGAAAACCCAAAGAATAACCCTTTAGTAATGACTATCTCTTTATTGAATAGTTTCTTTACACAGTTATTGCAATACCACGGTTTAGAAACTAAAGATAAATTTAGCGTGGCTAAATCTTTAGGAGTCAATCCTTATTTTGTAGGCGATTATGCTACAGCTTCTAGAAAGTACCCAATGCGTAAAGTTTCTCAGATTATTGGTTTATTAAGAGAAGCAGACTTAAAAAGTAAAGGTGTTGGTGCAAACGGAATGCCGCAAGCTGATATTCTAAAGGAATTGCTGTTTAAAATTATGCACTAACGCATATAAAAATAGACAATCAATCCTCCAATTAGTACTCCCTTTAAAAAAGCAATCCATAAAATTTGGTAATCGTTTAATCCAGTAGTTTTTTGAACTTTCTGTAAGATGCTTTTGTGCCATGTTGTAAATCCCATAATTTCTATATTTTTAAGGTACTTGTACAAAGGTAGAAACTATTTTCTAGGTTAGATATGATGAATGTCATAGCGTTATTTCAATTCATAGTTTCTAATGATAAAACCTTCATGAAAGCTCATTTTTAAGTATGAATTTTTTTCCCATATCAGAAGATTGTAATCTAAAACATTTGCTGTTTAAAACAAAAACCTCGCAAATTGCGAGGTTTTTTAAATATTCAAAAAAAATATTATTTTTTTGAAGCTACTGGTTTGTCTACAACCAATCTCTTTTCTCTGTTTGCAATTTCCCAAGCGGTATGAAAAATTAAACGAGATCTATTCTCTAACAAATCATAGTTTATTTTGTCTGGAGTATCAGTATGTTGGTGATAATCCTCGTGCGTTCCATTAAAATAAAAGATAATTGGTACATTGTATTTTGCAAAGTTATAATGATCAGATCTGTAGTAAAAACGGTTTGGATCTTTCTCGTCGTTGTATTTGTAATCTAAAGAAATGTTTGTGTATTTAGAATTCATTGCTTCAGATAGATCATGTAATTCTGTACTTAATTTATCAGCTCCAATTAAATAGACAAAGTTAGGGTTGTCTTTATGTCTATCGTCAATTCTACCAACCATATCAATATTTAAATCAGCAACCGTATTTGCAATTGAAAAAATTGGATTTTCAACATAATATTTAGAACCTAATAATCCTTTTTCTTCTCCGGTTACATGTAAAAATAAGATAGAACGTTTTGGCCCTCTACCTTCTTTAACTGCTTTTTGAAAAGCTTCAGCAATTTCTAAAATAGCAACTGTTCCAGAACCATCATCGTCTGCACCGTTGTAAATTTTACCATCTTTTATTCCAACGTGATCTAAATGTGCAGAAATAACTAATACTTCGTCTGGTTTTTCAGTTCCTTTAATAAAAGCAACTACGTTTTCAGAATCTTTTAAAGGAGCTCCTCTTTTTCTTCCTTTATTTAAAAATGAAGCAGGTACTTCTTGGAAATAATCATCTCCACCTAAAGCAGAAGCAATTCCTTCTTTAACATAAAAGTCTTTTAAGTATTTAGCTGCTTTTTTCTGTCCTGGTTCTCCAGTATTTCTACCTTCAAACTCATCAGAAGCATAAATGAATAAATGTTTTGCTAAATCTTTTTCTGTAATTGTAGCAGCATATTTAACCGCATAATCTACGTTTGCATCAACTTCTGAAGTACCTTTACTAGTACTACAAGACGCTAACAGTGCTATTATACTGGCAGAGAGAATTAATTTTTTCATTGAATAGGTGTTTATTTGGTAATTGATTGATTTTAGTAAACTATAGCACCAAATATAGAAAAACTAATTGTCTTTACGAATTGTAAATTGTCGTAATTTTTTGTTAAAATTCAAGATTTCTTTAGGAAAAAGAGCTTCTAACTTATTGGTGTCAATTAGTTTTTGTGTTTCTCCGCTTACAACTTCATTAGCATTCATAATAATCAACTCATCTACAACCTCTAATGCTAAATTAATTTGATGTGTAGATATGATAATTGTTTTTGCAGTAGTTTGAACTAACTTTTTTAATAGCTGAAATATTTTATATGTATGATGCATGTCTAGATGCGCTGTAGGTTCATCTAAAATAATTATAGCTGTATCTTGTGCTAATGCTCTTGCAATTAATACCCGTTGCAATTGCCCGTCACTAAGCTCGTAAAAGCGTTTTTCTTGCAAGTGTTTTATTTCTGTTTTCTCGATAGCCCAGTTGATTTTTTTAAGGTCCTCTTCTGATATTTTATCTACCCAATTTGTATAGGGTTGCCTTCCTAAAGCAATTAATTCGAAAACGGTTAATTGACTTTCTGGCAAGCGCTCTGTAAGCACTAAGCTTAAATTGGTGGCTAATTCTTTATTTGTGTACTGGTGTAGTTTTTTATTATTTATAAGAATCTCCCCTGATAAAGGGTTTTGAACTTTAGAAATTGTTCTTAATAAGGTAGATTTTCCAATTCCGTTTTCACCTAAAAGCGCAATAAATTTCCCTTTTTCTAAGGATAGGTTTACCTTTTCTGCAACAATTATTTTTGCTTTTTTTTGTTGATAACCAATCGTTAGGTTTTCAGTTTTAAGGACGATATGTTTGGAGTTGCTATTCAAGATTAAACGTATATTTTCTTCTTTCTAATTAATAACCAAATAACAACTGGAGCACCAAACAATGAAGTGATTGCATTAATTGGTAATGTAAATTCACTTGTTGGTACTTGTGCAATAATATCGCAAATTAATAAAACCAATGCACCTGTTAGTGCGGTTGCAGGAATTAGAATTTTATGATTTGATGTTGTGAAAATTAGCTTTGCTAAATGAGGCACAGCCAATCCTATAAAAGCAATAGGGCCAGAAAAAGCAGTAATAACTCCCGTTAATAGACTTGTTATCAAAAGAATAATAATTCGACTTTGTTTTACGTTTACGCCAAGACTTTTAGCGTAATTCTCTCCTAAAAGCAAACTATTTAAAGGTTTAATAATTGTAAAAACACCAATAAGTCCAATTAAATAGATAGAAAAGAAAATTGCGAGTTCATCCCAACTTAAATTGCCTAAACTCCCAAAGCTCCAAAAAATATATTGTTGAATTTCTTGAGCTTCACTAAAGTAAGAAAGCATGCTTATAATTGCAGATGTAAAACTTCCAAACATCAACCCAATAATTAAGATAGACATGGTATTTCTAACTTTATTTGCTGCAAGAATAACAGCAGATAACACTAAGAACGAACCTAAACTAGCGGCAATTGCTATTGCCCAGTTAGAAAAAGAGATCGATAAAAATACTCCACCAAAGATTGATGATCCTAAGATTAATAACGCTACACCTAAACTAGCACCAGAAGAGATTCCTAAAACAAACGGGCCTGCTAACGGGTTTCTAAACAAGGTTTGCATTAATAAACCACTTATTGATAATCCAGATCCAACCAAAACAGCAGTAATTGCTTTGGGAATTCTAAAATCTAACACAATAGTTTGCCAACTGTCTTTAATCGTGTCATCTCCAAAAATAATGGCAAAAATATCTGTAAAAGGAATAGAAACAGATCCAAAACTGATATTCGTAAACCAGAGCACCATTACTAATAATAGCAATAGAACAAACTGTTTTGTGTATTTTTTTTGAGTCGCCAATTAGTTACAATTCGTTAAAAATTCAACTAATTTTCGAATTGCAATTCCTCTATGAGAAATTGAATTTTTTTCTTCTGAAGTCATTTCTGCAAATGAAGAATCAAATCCATTAGGTTTAAAAACTGGGTCATACCCAAATCCTTCAGTTCCTTGTTTCGTTTCTAATATTTCACCTTTACAAACTCCTTCAAATAAAAATTGCTCATTATTAAGGTTTAAAGCAACTGCAGTTCTAAATTGTGCTTTTCT
>JBLFXB010000012.1:0-34394 GCA_047611925.1 Polaribacter sp. | reverse complement strand
TCAACCAGATGAAAATTCAGAAGAAGCAAAGCTCTTAGATGTTTTAGCAAATCCAAAAGACTGGATTTAAATAATTTCTTGTTTTTTAGGTCTTTGATATGGAAGCCTAGTAGTTTCTTTAGGGACAGAATAACCATCTAGGCCATTTATTGCTGCAATATTACCTTTACTCAAATTGATAAAGTAATCTTCAGAAAGCATCTCTTTACGAACGTGTATTTTTTCTACTGATGCGAGTATTAATATCGTGCCATTTACTTTTATATGGACTTCTTCTAGAAATTTCATTGCTATTTGCAAAGGCGCATTTTTTACAAAAGGCGCATTCCAATTTTCTTTGTACTCTTCTTCAAAAGATGTTTTGTTGAATTCAGAAATTTCATCATCGTATTTTGCAGATGTATGATGTGCATCAGTAATTTTCTCCTCAAAAACAGGGTTTAAAGTGAAAATACCTGATTCTTTAATATTGTCATATGTATTTCTTCGAACGGTAGTTGGTCGCACTATAAAACCATAAATAGCTGGGGCAGAACCAAAATGGGTTACTGAACTAAATATGGCTAAATTAGAAATACCTTTTTTAGATTTTGTCCCAATTAAACTAGCAGACTTATAGCCAGTTGCAGAGTTTATTAAATTAATCTTGTTTAAATGTTCTAAGTTTTCAATAGCTGTTTTGTCAAATGAAATCATAATTTGGTACTATAATTATTGATTTTTATGTTTGTTGCTTTTAAATCAAACATCAAATTATACAAACCGAAAAATGTTCTGTTTATGTAAATAAAATGTTTTGAACCTCTGTTTCCGTTCATTTCTTTTAATTCAGAACTTTTTGCGTATTTAGACCCTAATTCAGCAATTTGTTCAAAGAAAGTTGCATCAGAAAAATCAAATTCATCTTGATGAAAAGGTTGTGTAAATAAGCTCAACATTTCATGGAAAAGTTTCTTAAAGAATACAATTTCTTCTAGAGAATCATCTTCTCTTAAGATTTCTAATTCGTATAGTTTCTTCTCGAAATAAGCTGGGTTTTCTATGTTTTCTCTTTTTGCCAATTCAAAATACGGAATGTAAAATTCATCTGGAATTGATTTCATACAGCCAAAATCAATCACAATTAATTCTCCATTTGAATTCACTAAAAAGTTCCCTGGATGTGGATCTGCATGTACTTTCTTTAAATTATGAATCTGAAACATGTAGAAATCCCACAATGCTTGCCCTAGCTTATTCGAAACTTCTTGATCTAACGGTTTGTTTGTGAATTCAGAAAGGTGAATTCCATCCATCCAACTCATTGTAAGAATTCTGTCAGAACTAAATTCTTTATAATATGTTGGGAATTTTAAGTTTGGTATCTCTTTACAAGCAGCTGCAATTTCTATACTTTGCTCAAATTCTAAAATGTAATTTGTTTCTTCTGTCAGTTTTTCTTCAACCTCTTTAAAATAGCGTTCAGAGTTTTCCCCCTTAATATTAAACATTTTCATCGCAATAGGTTTTACCAATGCTAAATCTGATGAGATACTTTTTGCAATTCCTGGATATTGTATTTTTACAGCCAGTTTTTCTCCGTTGTTTTCTGCTTGATGAACCTGTCCTATACTTGCAGCATTTACAGACGTTAAATTAAATTTGTCAAAAATTTGTGAAGGATGTTTACCAAAATAATTCTTAAAAGATTTTACAACCAATGGAGCAGATAAAGGCGGAACAGAGAATTGAGATAAAGAAAATTTCTCTACATAAGCTCTCGGTAAGATGCTTTTTTCCATGCTCAACATTTGAGCAACTTTTAACGCACTTCCTTTCATGGTTTTTAACCCATTATAAATATCTTCAGCATTCGCTTCGTTTAAGTTTTCTTTTGCTTTCTCTTCAGTGCTAATTAATTTTTCGCCATAATACTTTATATAATTGACACCGACTTTTGCTCCCGTTTGAATTAATTGGGTAGCTCTTTGAATTTTTGATGTTGGAATCCGATCTATTGTTTTCATAATTGAAAATTAAAGTTTAAAACCCATTTTTTCTTTCAGTAAAAATTTACCTAAATCTATGATGCTTTTTATTGGTTTTGTATCTATTAAATCAAAACTCGCATGGATACTTTTTTCAATAAATACGTCTGTCTTTTCAAAAGAAGTTGAACTGTCTTTCATCCAGAATTTCAAGATCATTAAAAACTGAATCCAGAAACCTTCCTGTATTCCTTTGTCTTGAATTTTTTCTACTTTCTCTTGTTTAAAATCAATTTTATCGATGTGTAAAGCATTGACAAAACTGCTAAAGGTTTTTTTAAGTCCTTCAAGTTTCTTTAAGTTTTTTAAAGAATTTTTAGTGTCATTTAATGCAAGTAAAACATACGACCTGTTTTCTGTTAGAATTTCAAAGTATGTAAAATACAAACTCAACAATTTATTCTTTGCATCATAATTAGCAAAGTCTTCATTCTGTTCTAGTAATGATATTGCATTTTCAAAGAATAGTGTGAAGATCTTCTTCTCTAAATCTTCAAATGAACTAAAATATTTATAAAATTCACGTTCATCAATATCTAGTGCTTTACTAAATGTATTGATTGATGTTGGTGCTTTTCCTGTTTCTAAAAGGATGTCAATGTACTTTGATACAATTTGTATTTCGTCTATTTCTTTTTGAGCTTCCATAATTACTAAATTTAGTTCAAAGATACATAATGTTTAATTTATTTAGTATAAAGTTAAACAAAATATGTAGATTTGATTTATATTTAAATAAAAATACATATGAAATCAGTTCTTATAGTTGGAGGAAGTAGTGGAATCGGAAAATCTTTAGTGAATTTATTGTTGGATACAACACAGGTTTTTTCCATTAGCAGAAAATCTTCAGGAATTTCTCATTCAAATTTCACTGAATTTTATTGTGATGTTTTACAAGATGAGTTGCCCAAATTTGACAAGTTAGATACATTAGTGTATTGTCCGGGTAGTATTAATTTAAAACCTATAGCTAGGTTGAAACAAGAGGATTTTTCAAATGACTTTTCAATTAATTTACTAGGAGCAGTTAGGGTAATTCAAGAATATTTACCGATTTTAAAACAATCAAATAACCCAAATGTTTTAATGTTTAGTTCGGTAGCTGTAAAGATGGGGATGCCATTTCATGCAAGTATTGCAGCTTCAAAAGGTGCTGTAGAAGGGTTGGTCAAATCTTTAGCTGCAGAACTAGCGCCTTTAATTAGAGTAAATGCGATAGCACCAACATTAACAGATACTAATTTAGCCGCAAAGTTATTACGCAATGATAGATTAAAAAATATGAGTGCAGATAGGCATCCGTTAAAAAGATATTTACAGCCTAAAGAGGTTGCAGAAATGGCAAGTTTTATAATTTCAGATAAAGCATTAGCATTCTCAGGGCAAGTATTTGAAATGGATTGTGGAATTATAAATTTAAAAGTATAAAGATGTTTGGATTATTTAAAAAGAAAACAGAGTTAGAAATATTACAGAAGAAATATGAAATGTTAATGGAAGAGTCATTTATACTCTCTAAGTCTAATAGATCTGCATCTGATAAAAAAATTGCAGAAGCAGAAGAAGTGGTGAATGAAATCGAAAAAATTAAATAGGGTTATTTTATTAATAATTCATTAAAATATTTATTTTTACAATTAATTCGTAATTAATGATTGGTTTTTAAAGGTATTAGTGTGTATTGTGTAATTCGTTATTTGAAGACGATTCACACTTCGTTAAAAAAAACATTGAAAAATTACTCATTTTTTAGTACTTTCGCAGTCCACAAAACACATACACAATGGCTAGATTCGAATTGAAGTTACCTAAAATGGGAGAAAGTGTTGCAGAAGCAACGATTACATCTTGGTTAAAAGAAGTAGGAGATACCATTGAAATGGATGAAGCAATTGTAGAAATTGCTACTGATAAGGTAGATTCTGAAGTACCTAGTGAAGTTGAAGGAACTCTTGTTGAGATTCTATTTGAAAAAGATGAGGTTATAGCAGTTGGAGCAGTAATAGCGATAATAGAGACTGAAGGTGGTGCTGTAGCAGAAACAAAAACTGTTGAAAAAGCAGTTGCTTCTGTTGAAGTTGTAGCATTAGAAAAAGTGGTTACGCAAACGATAGAAGCAGAGAATACTCCTATCTTAAAAACTTCTGAAACAGGTAAGTTTTATTCGCCATTAGTTAGAAACATTGCGCAAACTGAAGGTGTTTCTATGTTGGAACTAGAAGCAATTGCAGGTTCTGGTAAAGATGGAAGGGTAACAAAAAGTGATATTTTATCATATATAGAAAATAGAGGAAATGCACCTAAGGTTGTTGAGCAACCAAAAGTAGCAGAGAAGCCTCAAGCTAAAAAAGAAGCTCCAAAAGCAGCACCAGTTTCTGTAAATGGAGAAGATGAGGTGATCGAAATGAGTAGAATGGGGAAATTGATTGCCAAGCATATGGTAGATTCAGTTCAAACTTCTGCACATGTACAATCGTTCATTGAAATTGATGTAACGAATATTGTAAAGTGGAGAACTAAAGTAAAGGATGGCTTCTTAAAAAGAGAAGGGGAGAAATTAACCTTTACACCAATCTTAATGCATGCAATTGCATCTACGATTAAGAAATATCCAATGATTAATATTGCTATTAGTGGCGATAGTATTATAAAGAAAAAGAACATCAATTTAGGTATGGCAGCAGCGTTACCTGATGGGAATTTAATTGTACCAGTTATTAAAAATGCAGATCAATTAAATTTAGTTGGTATGACCAAAGCGGTTAATGACTTAGCAACGAGAGCAAGAAATAATAAATTAAAGCCAGACGATATTCAAGGAGGAACATATACGGTTACTAATGTTGGTAGTTTTGGTTCTGTAATGGGAACACCAATTATTAATCAGCCACAAGTTGCTATTTTAGCATTAGGAGCTATTCGTAAGGTTCCTGCAGTAATAGAAACTCCAGATGGAGATTTTATAGGAATCAGACAGAAAATGTTTGTTTCTCATTCTTATGATCACAGAGTTGTAAATGGTGCTTTAGGAGGAATGTTTATCAAAACGTTAAAAGAAACTTTAGAGGCTTGGGATGTGAATCAAGAGTTCTAAAAAACAACGAATACATAGATTAACAAAACGCTCGGAAATATCCGAGCGTTTTTTTTTATAATAACCATTTTTAAGGGAATTGTTAAAAATCAGTATAGGAAATAGTGAGTGCTCTTGCTGAATTTGTATTCGTATTTCAAAAAAAGAGTAAGTGCTGAGCAAATAAGCATAAAATTCATTTTTTATGATGTAAATAATATTTTATTCATTTACTATTTACAAATATTGATAGTATCTTTAGAGCTCAAACCAATTTTAAAAACAAACATGAAAAAATTACTTATTTTATTTGTTATGGCTTTTGCTATAAATGTTGCAGCTCAAGAATCTGCTTTATTAAGATTAAATTACAAAAATGGAGATTCATATATCATGAACACGAAAGTGTCTCAAGACATGGGAACTATGATGTCTATGGATATGAGTATGCTAATGAAGCAAGATATTACAAATGTAGTTGGAGACACCTATGTAAGTACTATGAAGATAACTCAAATGACTATGGATATGAGTCAAGGAGGAAACAATATGAGTTATGATTCTTCTAAAAGTGATGATGAATTAGATGCTGGAGGTAAGATGATGAAAAGTCAAATGGGACCAATGTTACAGGTGGTTATAACCGTTAAAGGAAACACTCTTGGAGAAATTTCTGAAACGATTGTAGAGCCAAACATTCCTGGTGCAGAAGATTTAGCGAAACAATCTAGTAATGTAGTGTATCCTGAAAATGCAGTTAGAGTTGGTGATACTTGGAAAATGACTAAATCTGCTCAAGGAATGGATATGAATTTTGTTTACAAAGTGAAATCTATTACAAAAAAAGTTGTTTTATTAGATGTTTCTGGTAGCGTTGGCGGAATAGGAGAAGGAACTATTGTAGGAGATGTGAAGGTAGATAGAGACTCTGGTATGCCGTTACATTCAACTGTTAATATAAACATGACATTACAAGGACAGGTAATGATTACTAAAATGACAGCAACTTTGACTAAGCAATAGTTATAATTCTATTATATATAAAAGCCTCGAGAACTTCTCGAGGCTTTTTTATTTTTTATGAAAAGACCACCAGTTCATTTCTCTAGTTATTGTAAAACCTAGAGATTCATAGAGACCAAGTGCTAGATTTCCTTTATTGGTATGTAAAATTGGATGCTTGTTTTCTTTAATAATTTCGTTAGTAGCATGTGCTGTCAATTGTTTTGCATATCCCTTACGAGTATGATTTGGGTGCGTAACGATTGCACTAATCTCTATCCATTTATTAGTTTGCAGTCGTTGCCCAGAAATTGCAACCAATTCATTGTTTTTAAAAATTCCAAAATAGTGACCCATTTCAAAAGTTCTTTTTTGATAATAACCAGGCATCACTAACCAAATAAGGTTGTGGATATCGGTTAGATGCTTGTTGGTTAAAGGAATTATTTTTTCGGTGATATCAATTTCAATTAAATTCTCTAATACCATTTGACAACATTCAATTTTTCGATCCAGAATAACCCTATTTTTATCAAAAGTAGGTGTCTCATTTTCACTAACAAGATAGAAGTTGTCTGTTAGTTTAGCATATTCATTTAAAGCTTTGTGTGTTTTTGAGGCATCTGTAAATGCTCCAAAAGTGCAAATTTCAGGATTGTAGAACTTTACACCTTCATACGCTAATGAAAAATCATTATGTGTTTCAGAAAGCGAATGCCAAACAGGATTTTTAAGGTTGTTGTCCATCTTAGGTAAAAGTAAAAAAGCTTGAGAAAATTCTCAAGCTTTTTTTTAGAATATATTTTGGTTGTACTATGCTAACATTGTTACAGGGTTTTCTAAAAACGTTTTTAACGTTTGTAAAAATTGTGCACCAACAGCACCATCAACAGTTCTATGGTCACAAGCTAGCGTAAGCTTCATTGTGTTTCCTACAACAATCTGACTATTTTTAACTACTGGTTTTTCAACGATAGCTCCAACAGATAAAATTGCTGAGTTAGGTTGATTGATAATAGACGTAAAACTTTCTATACCAAACATTCCTAAGTTAGAAACTGTAAATGTACTCCCTTGCATTTCTGCAGGAGAAATTTTCTTATTTCTTGCTTTACCAGCTAAATCTTTTACAGTGAATCCTATTTGAGTTAAACTTAAGGCGTCAGTATTTTTTACAACTGGTACAACTAGTCCTTCGTCTACAGCTACAGCAACACCAACGTTAATGTGACTGTGAAATAAAGTAGAATTATCTGTCCAGCTTGTGTTTACTTGTGGATGCTTTTTTAAAGCCATTGCACATGCTTTAACAACCATATCATTAAATGATACTCTTGTGTCTGGAATGGCGTTAATCATTTTACGAGAAGCCATTGCATTCTCCATATCAACTTCTATATTTAAATAGAAATGTGGTGCAGAGAATTTAGAATTTCCTAATGCTTTAGCAATCGCTTTACGCATTTGAGAGTTCTTAACTTCTGAGGTATTTTCTTCTCCAGCAATTGCAAAATTTGTTACAGGAGTTGAACTTGCAGTAGCCTGAACAGGAGCGGTATAGTTTTCAACATCTTTTTTGATGATTCTACCATTCTCTCCAGAACCTTTTAGATCGGCTAATTTAATTCCTTTGTCATTTGCAATTTTCTTTGCTAATGGCGAAGCTAAAATTCTTCCAGAACTATTTGTAGTTGCAGTAGTTGTTTCTGTTGCTTTTTTAGGAGCAGCTTCTACAGTTTTTATTTCTTCTTTTGGTGTTTCTGCTTTTTCTTCTGAAGGTGTAGCTGATGTTCCTGCTTTTTGAGCAGCAACTATAGCTGTTACATCTGTTCCAGCATTACCGATGATTGCTAAAAGCGAATCAACCGGAGCGCTTTCTCCTTCTTGAATACCAACATATAATAAAGTTCCTTCGTTAAAAGATTCGAACTCCATAGTCGCTTTATCAGTTTCAATTTCGGCTAAAATATCTCCCTCTTCAATTTTGTCTCCAACCTTTTTCAACCAAGAAGCAACAGTGCCATCTGTCATCGTATCACTTAAACGAGGCATGTTAATGATTAATGTTCCTTCAGGAATTGTTACAGTTTCAGTGTTGCTTGTTTCCTCTTTAGGAGCTTCCGTTTCAGTAGCAGGTTTTTCTGCTGCAGTTGCTGAATTATTTAATAACCCAGAAATGTCTTCATCTTTATTGCCAATAATTGCTAAAAGTGTATCAACCGGAGCACTTCCTCCTTCTTGAACACCAATATATAATAAAGTTCCTTCGTTAAAAGATTCGAATTCCATTGTAGCTTTATCAGTTTCAATTTCGGCTAAAATATCCCCTTCTTCAATTGAATCACCAATATTTATTAACCATTTTGCTACAACGCCTTCTTCCATTGTGTCGCTTAAACGCGGCATGTTTACTACTATTGCCATACTTTATTTGATAAAAGGATAATCTTCCTGTTCGTATACTACATCGTGTAATTGACTTAATTCAGGATATGGAGATTCTTCAGCGAATTTCTCACATTCACTTACTAAATCTTTTACATCTTGATTGATCGTTTTAATCTCCGCTTCAGTAGCGTAATTTTTCTCTTTTATGATGTCTAAAACTTGCGTAATAGGATCTATTTTTTTGTATTCTTCAACTTCGTCTTTCGTTCTGTAATGTTGCGCATCAGACATTGAATGCCCTCTGTAACGGTACGTTTTCATTTCTAAAAAAGTGGGTCCGTCACCTCTACGAGCTCTTTGAATTGCTTCATCTACAGCTTCTGCAACTTTCACAGGGTTCATTCCGTCAACTGGTCCACAAGGCATTTCGTATCCTAAACCTAATTTCCAAATGTCAGTATGATTTGCTGTTCTTTCTACTGAAGTTCCCATTGCATATCCATTGTTTTCAACAATAAATACAACTGGTAATTTCCAAAGCATTGCCATATTAAATGTTTCGTGTAAAGAACCTTGTCTTGCGGCTCCATCCCCAAAATATGTTAAGGTTACTCCATCTCTTCCTGCATATTTATCTCCAAATGCAATTCCTGCTCCTAATGGAATTTGACCACCTACAATTCCATGACCACCATAAAACCCTTTTTCTTTGGAAAAGATATGCATAGATCCTCCCATTCCTTTAGAAGTACCTGTAACTTTTCCATATAACTCTGCCATTACAGCTTTTGGATCAACACCCATTCCGATTGGTTGTACGTGATTACGGTATGCAGTAATCATTTTGTCTTTACCAAGTTTCATAGCATGTAAAGAACCTGCTAATACAGCTTCCTGACCGTTATATAAGTGTAAAAAACCTCTTACTTTTTGTTGGATATAAACTGCTGCTAATTTGTCTTCAAATTTTCTCCAGAATAACATGTCTTTATACCAATTGATATAAGTGTCTTTGGTGATTTTCTTCATTATTAATTGTTGTTAAAAAATACGTTTTTCGTGCTACTTAATATTAATGCTAACTGCAAAAATAGTGGTTTTTTATATTTAATAAAAGGGTTTTTACTAAAAAGTAGCATAACTTATAAATTAGAGAATTGACTATTATTCTCTAATAATCATAGCGTACACTTTTGCCCCTTTGGCTAAATACCATAAATCAGAAATAAAAGTTTGTTTAAGGTCGTCATAAATAACAAAGTCACCAGTGTTTGGCCTAAGTCTACCTTCATCTATGGCTATTATTTCTATTTTATTGAACCCTTTCGTAAGAGGTATTTTAAAATTTTTAATGCGACCTGTTAAAACATACCTGTCTACTATTAATTTTCCGTTTTTGTATATAGAAACAATATCACCATCAACAGTTCCAAAATCAGAACTTTTAATATGTATGTTCTCAGATGTAGTTCTAAAAGCTCCAAGATCTCTATCAATCATGGGTATTTTTAAGTTGCCTCTTTCCATATTTTTCTTGAATAGCTGACTTTTCTGCATCTCTGGAGTGATAACTCCTTTGTTTTTTAAGGCATTCTCTTCTGCTATTTTTTTGTACTGATATTGCGTATTTTTATAGGCGTTTTTAAAGCCATTTGTAGCGTTTACTTCTAATGAAATAGGTGCTTTAATCGTTTTTGTTTTGGCATTAATTTTTATTGTTTTCTTTTTTCTTGTATCATCTTCTTGTGCGTTAAGAGATATCATTGAAATAAAAAGAAAACTAAATAGTGTAAAGGTTTTTTGTCTAAAGCTCATGCTGAAATAATATATTTTCTTATCTGCAAATATAATACCGTAATTTTTAAGTCTAGTTTAGAATTTGTTAAACTTAATTATTTGACAGGGAAATTAAAATATGTTTCAGGAAAAGGTTCGTTTTTTAAGGTAAAATGCCACCATTCATTTTCGTAAGGTTTAAAACCGTTTGATAACAGTAAGGCACGAAGCAATAAACGATTTGCTCTTTGAATTATGCTAAGGTTCTTTTGCAAAGGATGAGATTCCTCACCAAAATAATCATACGGACTTCCCATGTCAAGCTCTTTTCCTGTTGCTAAATCAACAATAGTCAAATCAACAGTGCTTCCTCTTGTATGTCCAGATTTTGAAGCGATATAACCTAACAAAAATAAATTGTTCTTAGCGACATTAGGGTAATATTGTTGCTTCATTAATGTGTCATTCAGCACTTTTGCCCAACGCACAAAATGATCTACAGCTTGTTGAGGTCTGTACGCATCAAAAATTTTTAAACTTAGATTAAAGGGAGCTAATTTCTCTTGTATTCTTTTTAATGCAAAAGCAGTAGGTTCTGAAAGAATAACAGTTTTATGTATGTAGCCTTCAATTGGTTTGCCAATAAAGTTATTATTTGAAATGTATCTTAATTCTGATTGAATACTTGTTTCTATATTAGAAAGATACACAAATCCTTTAGGTATGTTTTGTCCATAAGAATAAATTGAACAACTGAAAATTAGAAGTAGCGCTGCTTTTTTCATGATTATAAAAGTACTAAAAAAAGGCAAGAGCCATATTATAAATAATACGACTCTTGCAAGTAAACTAATAAAACCAAGTATTAGCACTATACTTAAGGATGAAGATCCTTAATATAGAATTTTAAATATGTTAATTATGAAGGCTAATTACTTTCGTAATTTTCCAACTATTGTTTTTGTTTTTCCAAATTACAATAAACTTACTAGGTATTGATTTTGCATTTGGTTCTTCTTTATTAAAGAATTTATGGTAGCCTATTTGAACCGCTCCGTACCCTTTTATGGGGTATACTTCAATGCTGTCTTTTATTAAGGTTCTTGTTACTTTACCACAAATGTTGTTTTCTAAAGATTTTAAAAGATCACTTTTAGAAGTTGAAAGTCCACCTTTGTCATGAAAAAACTCAAGATCTTCATCGTAAATATCAGCTTGTGTTTTCATATCGCAGGTATTGTACGCATTAAAGTACGTTGTATCCATCTTTATAATTTCGTTGTGTAATTTTACATCTGATGGTGTGTATGGTTCTATTTCATTGATTTGTCCGATAGCAAAAAATGAGATCAATAGTGTGATAAGATATAGTATAAACTTAATCATAAATGCAAATTTTTAGTGTTAGTTTAGTGAGATGAAACACTTCCTCCAGAAGACTTTTTCTTGTCTACTTTTTTAGGGTTTCCTCTGTAATCAATATCTCCACCGCTACTAGCTTTCCCAGTAATAGATTCTGATGCATAAACGTCAATATCTGCTCCGCTACTTACCTTTGCAATTACATTCTTGCTTTTTAAACCATACGCTTCTATAGATGCTCCACTAGAAGCTTTTGCTATATGGTAATTTGCGTTTCCTTTTATCTGTAAATTTGCTCCACTAGTAGAATTGGTGTTTACTGTATTTGCACGTACTTCAATTCTTATGTCTGCACCACTACTTGCGCTGGCATCAAAAGTATCTGCAGTTATAACGCCTTCTGTTACCACATCACTTCCACTTGTCGCTTTAATTCCGTTTATGGTTGCTACAGAAAGGTATACTCTCTTAGATTTTGCTCTACGTATATTTCTTTTTGATGAAATCACTAAAACGCCATCTTCTACTTCTGTTCTGATTAAATGTTGCAAATTTTCATCAGCTCTTACAACGATAGATGTTTTAGATTCTTGCGTAATGTATAATTCAATTCCCTGACCAACTTTTACACGGTCAAAACGGTCTTGAATGTCTCTTGTTTCTGTTACTACGTTTCTGTTCCCATTTACAGAGTTAAATCCTTCTATCATACAAGATGTAGAAACGATTGCCATAAAAAGGAATGCGAATGCTTTGGTGATTTGTGTTTTCATAATTGTTTTTTAGAGTTCAAATATCTTATAATAGACGCTTTGAAACGAATATTGGTTACTCAGTTGTTGATTTTTATTGATGAATTGTTATTTAACATCATCAACTCCATCTAACTCTTCAAGCGTTTTTAAGACATTGCTATGTAAACCATCATCTGTCATTATAAAATAATGCTTTGCCATATCTCTATCATACGTGTCTGTGGTGTTTTCAATGCTACGCAAGAAGCTTTTTGTTGAGTTGTCAAAATGGACTGTTACGTCATTTGGAATGAATAGTTTTATGTACACATCTTCATTTTTAAACGCATTTTTATACTCACTTATAAAATAGCGATCTAATAAAATTTCATTATTTTTAATCGTGTAGTTATAAGAGATTTTTTCAGCGTTTTGGCTTGCTTTTAATTTGTTTCTTCCTTCAGAATATTTTCTAATTTGTAAATAGGCTTGATCAGTTTCGCTTTTTTCTACATCAATAAATACATCGGTAGAAGATAATTTCTTTTTATCATCTTGATAAATTATTTCGACATTGTTGTTGCTGTAATTATTGAATTGATCATAAATATCATTGCTTTTTGTCATTTTTAAAGTGATGGTGTCGTTAGCAATAGCAAGTAAATCAGTAGTTTCGGTTTTATTTCCCCTAGCAGCTCTTGTAGTGCTAAATTCTATTCCTGTAAACCCCAATGTTAATAAAGCAGCTAACCAGACTCCTAATAAAGTCAATGATGTTGCTTTGCTAAACTGTTTTACATTGCTCGATAAGATTCGCAATCCTAATACAAATAAGATTAGAAAAGGAATTCCGATTACTACAAATAAACAAATAGTTAATAACCAAAAAGGAATTATTGAGTCGTAGAAAAATGAGGGATATGATATGAAATCATTGTCAAATCCCATAATTTCTATACTACCAATAGAGAATGCTCCTATAATAAGAGAGATTAAAGTGATTGCGGCAACAAACATTAGAATCACTCCAATAAACTTTCCAATTACTTTAAAAATTGTTAGAATTATTGTGCCTAAAGTGTCTAAAAAATCTTGAAGCCCAGATTTTGCTTTCTTACTTCCTCTTTTAAACCCTTGGTTTACTTTTTGACTCATGTCGTTAGCTCCATCTTTAATTTTTCCAGAAACTTCGCTTGCGCTATTTTTTATGGTTTCTGAAACGTTGGTAAATTCTTCACGAATTTTTTTTTCAATGTTATCAATGTTTACAGCTTCTCCTTCCATTTGTAATTTCTCTGCAGTCGTTTCTGCTTCCGGAATTACAATCCAAAGAATAATATATGTTAGGATACTGAATCCTGAAAAAGCTAGTAAAATGAATGCTAAACGAATCCAAACGGTATCGATATCAAAATAATGACCAATACCAGAAGCAACACCTCCTAAAAACTTATCGTCTCCGTCTCTGTAGAGTTTTTTACGTGTACGACTAGATTTTCTTTGGTAGCTATAATTATCATTGGCATACCCTTCTTCTGCTTCTGCATAATCTTCTGGTTGCCCCATAATTTTAATTACTTCATTTATGTCAGCTTCGTTTACTACTTGACGCGCATCCGTAATTTTCTCTGATAATAACTCACTAATACGAGCTTCTATATCTGATATGATTTCGTTTTTCCCTTGAGGATCATCGTTGAGATGTCTTGAAACGGAATCTAAATATCTCCTTAATTTCTGAAAAGCAATTTCATCTATATGGAAAAAGAACCCTCCTAAATTTATGTTTATTGTCTTATTCATTATGTTGTTTTTTTACTTGTTATTTGGTTTACTGCTGTAACTAGGTTTCCCCAGGTTTTATCTAGTTCTTTAGAGAACATTGCTCCGTTTTCTGTTAATACATAGTACTTTCTTGGTGGGCCAGAAGTAGATTCTTCCCAGCGATACGTTAACAGTCCAGTGTTTTTTAATCTTGTTAGTAGTGGGTAAATAGTGCCCTCTACTACAATCATTTCTGCACTTTTTAATGTCTCTAGAATTTCAGAAGTGTATGCATCGCCATGTTTTAATATGGATAAGATACAGAACTCTAAAACCCCTTTTCGCATTTGTGCTTTTGTGTTTTCGATATTCATATAAAGAGTTTTATACGTGTTATTTAATAAATTTGATAGTTAATGGGTACTTGTAATTTTCTCCTTCTTTAGATTTTATTGCTGCAATTATGATTAATGCAATTTTTAACAGACCTATTAGAGAAATTAAGGCTCCAGCTCCAAGGAATCCAAATAATCCATTACCATCACTAAAATTAAACTCGAAATCAAAATCATTATAATGGCGCAGATGACTTATAAAAGAGCTCAAAGCAAATGGAATAATTGACACCCCAAGAATGAAAATATATAAGGCGTAGCTAATATTAAAGTTGACAGCTTCTTTTCCTTGTTCGTCTAAAAATCGACTTCTATCTTTCATTGTTTGCCATAATACCAATGGAACTATAATACTTCCAAAAGGAATTAAATATCCAGAGAATGCAGATATGTGGATTAAAAAAGCATTTGTGTTTTCGTTATTTTTTTGCATTGTTTTATTTTTATATACTACTTGACTATGCAAATATATGGATAAAAAAAGGTACTATGCAAAACAAAGTACTATATTTTTTTAAAATTTAACATTTGTAATTCTTTTGATTATTGGTATTTTATAGTTAAATTGCCTGTTAATAAAGGGTTTGTTTAGGTTTTAGTCAGGTGTGTAATTGATTAATAATTTTAACATTTCTTTTATTAGTTTCGCTAATAAAACCATAAAAAATGAAAATTACACCTCGAAAGATTAATCTATTTATGCTATATAAGTTGCCATCTGCCTATTTTTGCGGAGTTAGAGTAGCGTCAATTTCTGATGAAAAAGCAGCAGTGAAGGTGAAACATCGATGGATCAATCAGAACCCTTTCAATTCTCTGTATTGGGCAGTTCAAGGAATGGCATCAGAATTTGCTAGTGGAATCTTAGTAATGCAAGAGATTAAAAAATCTGACAGAAAAATATCGATGTTGGTTACGCGCCAAGAAGGAAAATTCCTGAAAAAAGCGACAGGTAAAATCACCTTTGAATGTAATGATGGAATCATCATCAAAGAAACCATTGAGAAATCTATAGATACAGGAGAAGGACAAATTATTCACTTAAAAACACAAGGTTTTGATGCAAGTGGAGATGTAGTTTCTGAGTTTATATATGAATGGAGTATTAAAGTAAAGAAGTGAACTATTAATAATTAACAGTTGTCATTCTTAGTACAGCTATTTTTTTTTAATACGAGTAAGAGATTTTTTTGTAATCTTCACGAATGCTTTCAAATTCAGCTAAATTAGAAAGTATTAATTCTCTCATTGTGTTTTTCTTAAATATGCTACAACTAGTTCATCTCAATTTTAGGTTCTATTATTACCCATCATTTTCGAGATAAAACAAGTGATGTATAGGTTTTACAGTTTTTTGTCAAAAACAGTAAAAACGGTTATTAAAACGTCGCAAAAATTTCTGTAATTTTTTTTAAGCAGTTTTATTTGGAGATATTTTTGAAACAATATATCCAACTATCATAGCCAATGCAAAAGAAGGTGCTAACACATCTAACTCTACAAAATAAGGGCCAATCCCATCCATATTTGACACAACAAATTTAAAGAGGATTACAGATAAAAACCCTGTAATCATAGAAGCAATTGCTCCTTTTTCTGTATACCCTTTCCAAAAAAGAGAGAGGATAATTACAGGACAAAATGTGGCTGCAATTCCAGACCAACCAAAAATCATAATCCAGAAAATCTGTCTATCAGGATAGAGGTTGTATAGTAAAATAGCGATTCCGAGGGCAACCATTGCCATTATAATCGTTACGATTCTCGAAAGTTTTGTTAGGTCTTCATCCTTTAAATCGGGTCTAAATATTTTTTGATAAAAATCACGAGTAATTGCACTAGAAGCCAAAATTAATAGAGAATCTATTGTTGACATAATTGCAGAAAGTACAATGGCAATGAAAATTGCCACTAGAATTGTAGGTAAGAATTCGTTGGTAATCATGCTCAATACATCTTCACCACCAGTTCCTAATATCGCTTCAGGATCTTGTCCTTCAGAAGTAAAATAAATTCGAGCAAGTATACCAATGGTCACTGCAGCTGCATCTGTTAACAATGTAAAAAGTAATGCAACCCATTTTCCTTTATCAATTTCGTTTACGCTTTTAATAGACATAAAACGAACATATACTTGTGGAGATCCTAAGAACCCTAAACCAATCATAGAGAAACCAATAATTGTAAATAAGTTCATCCAGCCATCCTCACTTCTTCCCATTATTTGTGTTAGTGTTGGGTCAATAGCGTTTAGTCCTTCGGTAATTCCAGCTCCATGATCCATAGAGAACCACACAACAATTGGCAGTAAAACCAATCCGAAAAACATCAAAACTCCTTGAAACATATCTGACCAAACAGCAGCGACAAAACCTCCAATAAAAATATAGATTAACACAATACTAAACCCTACAAGCACACCAATTCGATAGTCAATACCAAGCATCGATTCAAATGCAATACCGGTTACATCCATTTGTGACGCCACATAAATAACAACGAAAATCACTAAAGCAGAAGCTGAGATGATTCTCAGGTTGTTTGTAGATGATTTAAAATGACTTTGAAGGTAATCGGGAATAGTAATTGCTTTGAACTCGTCTGAGCGTCTTTTAAATCGCTTGGCCATAAATTGCCACGAAATAAAAACCCCGAGCAATTCACCAGCAACAACCCAGTAACCAGAATAACCAGCCATAGCTCCCATTCCTGTTAAACCAATTAACAGCCAGCCAGATTCTCCGGTTGCTCTAGCTGAAAAGGCAACAGCCCAAAAACCCATTTTTTTTCCTCCTAGGTAATAATCACTCATACTTTTTACTCTGCGAGAAGCTAATATTCCGATAAAAAATAGAATACCAACATAAATGGCTAGGACGATAAGTTTTGTAATCATAAGTTTTGTTTAGTTAGCTCTAAAGGTAGGATAATAAATTGACTAACAATTTTAGTAAGTAGGGTGAGCTAACATCTACAAAAAAAAAGCCGCTACAATTGTAGCGGCTTTTTGTTTATGAGCTGAAGAAACTAGTTGTTCGCTTCTGCTTTTTTTATGTCTGCAATAAACGTGTTTAATTTTTTACCATATAAAGAGTTTTTAACTTCAGTAGTTAAAGAATTATTAATGGTATCTAATAATTTTACATTGGCATTTACCAATTCTGTTAATGCTAAATAAGGTGCAACATGTTTGTCTTTATTATTTAAAGCATAATTAACAGTTACTAAATAACGTCTTCTCAATAAGCTCTTGTGTAGCTTGTTAAGAGTAGCAATAGAATCTGTGTTGTTTTCTTTTTGAGCTAAAAACTTTAATTTTATGAACTCTAAATTTTGGTTATTAAAACGTCTAGATATTTTCGTATATTCATTTAATATGTCTTGGTTTTTAGATCCTGTAATTACTGGGTTAAATCCAAATTTGTCAACATTGTCTGTAATGGTAATGGTTCCCTTATCAGCAAAAAACGTAATGTATTTGTTGGTGGTGTTTCCATCAAACGTTAAGTAAAACATTTCTGGTTCTGTAATATTTGCAGTCATTGTAAATTGGTTGTTTCCTAATACAATAATAGAATCTATCGTTTTTAAAATAGTGTCATTTTCTATTCTCTGTAGATATAGTTTCCCTTTCTTTAATCCTTTAATTTGTACATTAACAAGCATTTTTTCTCCTTTATTCGGAGCAGAACAAGCTGCAATCAATAGCACTAAGCTTATAATAAGTAATTTCTTCATTCTTCTAAATCTATAATTTTACGTTTGCAAATATGGGTATTTCTATGATACTTTTGATGCTAATTCTAGTAAAATTGTACAAGCAATTGCGCCAATAGTTCCGATAGCATATCCAAAGACAGCTAATAAAACACCAACAGTTGCTAATGAAGGATGAAATGCTTGCGCAACAATAGGAGCAGAGGCTGCACCACCAACATTTGCTTGACTTCCAACAGCCAAAAAGAAATAGGGTGCTTTAATTATTTTTGCTACTATAATTAAGAGTACTGCATGAATAGTCATCCAAACAGCTCCAATAGCGATCAAGCCTAAATTGTCAAATATAATTTTCAAATCCATTTTCATTCCAATAGTTGCTACTAATACATAAATAAAAATACTTCCTATTTTTGATGCACCAGCTCCTTCGTAATTTTTAGCTTTTGTATACGATAATATAATTGCGATTATTGTAGAGATACTAATCAACCAGAAAAATTCAGAGCCAAGAAATGTGAATATATTCCGTGTTGCATTTGATTCTAAACCAGCAATAAGATTATCGAAATACGGCGCTAAATATCCTGCAGCAAAATGACCAAACCCAACAGCTCCAAAGCCAATTGATAGGATGATCATAAAATCGGTTAGGGTAGGAGTTCTTTTTACTTTTTCAGTAAATGCAGCTACTTTTTCTTTTAACTCTTCAATAGCAGAAGTGTCTGCTTTAAGCCATTTATTTATGCGGTGCTTTTTACCAATACCAATTAATAATATTGCCATCCAAATATTTGCAATTACAATGTCAACAAACACCATTCCGCCATATTTAGCAGGATTGTATTGGTATATTTCTAACATTGCTGTTTGATTTGCTCCGCCGCCAATCCAGCTTCCAGCTAAGGTAGAAAGCCCTCTCCAAACAGCATCAAAATCAGCACCTCCAACAGTTTCTGGAGATACTAATGAGATTAACAGAATAGCAATTGGGCCACCAATAATAATTCCGACTGTTCCAGTAAAAAACATGATTAATGCTTTTGAACCAAGGTTAAAAACTGCTTTTAAATCGATGCTTAATGTCATTAATACCAATGCAGCGGGTAATAAAAATCGGCTAGATACATAATACAGATTAGAACTTCCTTTTACAGCCTCGCCTGTTTTAGATATAGTTTCCCATTCTGGCGAAATAATTCCTAACGTGGTAAATATTGCAGGTATAAAATATGCCATGAATAAACCGGGAACAATTTTATAGAATTTTGGCCAAAATCCAGTAGTTTTTGATTCTGTATAAAATACAAATCCAAGAGATAGCATTAATATTCCGAATACGATGGCGTCATTTGTGAACGTTGGAACTGTCATAAATTAAAATTGATTTTGGCTAAGATAACTGAATTATTTGTTTTTCATATGGTTTGTTGAAATTGCAATTCCAGCTATAATTCTATTAAAACTTGCGGCTCCGTTTAAAGAAATGTTATGGTATCCTAATTGTAATTTTACAGCATTAGAAACTTTATGTTTAATGCCAATTCCAAACCAATTTTGAGAAAAAGTATCACCTTTTAAGTTTAAAAATACTTCATCATAAATATATGCAGACAATTTGTTTGTTATTGGATGATTAAGTCCTAATTGATAACGAAACCAATGAAGTATGTTACTAGAGAAGAATCTTTGCTCAAATCTAAACCTATGAGCAATACCCAATTTTGAATGTTTGTAATGAATGTTAAAATCTTCAACTAATCTATGTTCGCTTGCGTTTCCACCATCAACACCAAAAGTAGAATCGGTGTTAAAATATGCATAGCCTAAATACCCGCTAAAAGTATCATTGAATTTGTAATTTGCTCCAGCACGTAACATCATTTGTTGTAAATCATTAGCTAAATCAAAAAACCTAAATTGTGCTTGAGACTTTAAAATCACTTTTTCTGAGATTTTGTGAGATCCTCCATAAGCATACCAAACTCCAATTTTATTTTCTGGATTGGTTTGGGCGTTACCTTTAATTGAAAAAAGTATAATAAATACGAAGATTAATTTTTTCATCATTTGAGTTTAATAAATTAAAATCTCCTGCATTTGCAGGAGATTTATAAGTAAATAATTTTTCAAATATAATAATTTATATTAAAACTTTTGAATTTCTTTAAAAGGAGAAATGCTAATCTTTTCTACTTCGCTCTTATATTTCTTCCAATCTGTAGTAAAGAAATTGTTAGTTGTTGTTAAGGCTTCTTTTAAAGCGTCTTTAAAGTGGTTGATCAATTCAGTTTCTGTCTTGGTGATTTTTCCAAAACGAGCACCTAAATATCTTCTGGCAACGCCTAGTCTTCGATTCACTGTAACTTCTGGGTTTCTAGTAATTCCTTGTCTTTTGTCAATGGTTCCTAAATACCCGCTAATCAGTTTTTCAATTTTCTTACTGATGTCTTTAGATGCTTTTATTTGTGACTTGTATTTCTTTTTATCCTCTTTTGCTAATTTTTTTGAGAAATTACTAGCCGTATTTTTACTTTCTACCAATTGTTTTACAATGTCAGCAATCGTTTTGCTATTTGCTTCTAGCTGCTTGCTCATTTCGTAACGCGTAGAAAGATCCGTTTTAGAATACGTTAAACGAGGATCAAACTCTACTTTAATGTTTTGTTCAGAAACAACATCTCCAAAACTCATTTTTAACGCATACGTTCCAGGTTTAACAGAAAGGCCACTAGGTTCAGTTGTCGATTTTCTGATTTTTCTAGAAGCTCTAGCAACTCCTTTTTCTCTCAAGTACCAACGCATTGTGTGGATACCATTTTCTTTGGGCGCTTTTTCTTTTAACGTTCTGATTAAACGAGTACCCTTAAAAATTTCTAGTTTTATAGAATCCCATTTCACTGTGTTTTTTTCTGCTAAAACTTTCTTTACATCTTTCGTTGCTTTTTTTCTAGACTTCTTTTTTGCTACAGGTTTTTTTGTAACAGGTTTGTTGATGTAGAATGTAATTGGAGCTCCACGTTTTCTGTTTTCTCCTTGATATAAAGCATCTGCTCCAAATCTACTTCCGGTAGGTTGTATAAATGCTGCTTGATACGCAACTGGCGGTTCAAAAAGTTGTAATCTAGAAGTAAAAATGTTGTCGCTTTTTGCCAATGCTCTTAGGGGTTTAATATCATCTAAAACCCACGCTGCTCTACCAAAAGTTCCAATCACTAAATCGTGTTCTCTTGGGTGAATTATTAGATCTTTTACAGGAACTGTAGGGAATCCGTTGGTCCATTTTGTCCATTTTTCTCCAGCATTTAATGAAATATACAATCCGTCGTCTGTTCCTAAAAACAGTAAGTTTGGATTTATAAGGTCTTCTACAATACTTAGGGTGTAGCTTTTTACATCGTTTTCATCAACAATACGAGTCCAAGTTTTACCATAGTTTTTAGTTCTATAAGCATAAGGAGTATAGTTAAATCGTCTATAATCGTTTGCAATTAATAATGCTTCTCCTTTGTTTTTGTTTGATGCTTTAATCTGAGCAATCCAACTTCCTTTTGGCAAGTCTTTGATGTTGTCAGAAACATTGCTCCATGTTGCACCGCCGTTTCTTGTAACTTGAACATTTCCATCATCAGTACCAACCCAAAGCATATCTTTTTCTGTAGGCGAGGGCTCAATTACTAATATGGTTGTGTGGTTTTCAGCACCAGTTGCATCCATACTTAAACCACCGCTTTCACTTTGCTTTTGTTTTTTTGGATCGTTGGTTGTTAAATCTGGTGAAATAACATCCCAAGTTGTTCCTTTGTTGGTGCTTTTATGTACAAACTGACTACCGAAATATACAGTTGAAGAATCAAAAGGATCTTGACCAATTCCACTATTCCAATTAAAACGTAATTTTACTTTAGGGTCTGAATGTGTTGGTTTAATAGAATAGCTATATCCTGTTTTTTGATCGTATCTTTGAACAGATCCTTGTTGGCTCATTGCGTATCCGTAACGAGAATCTTCTTTGTCTGGAACCACATCAAAACCATCTCCGAATGCTAGTTCTTGCCAGTAAGAATTTCTAATTCCTTGTGCTTTCCAAACATATGCAGGACCACCCCAAGAACCATTGTCTTGCATTCCTCCATATACATTGTACGGAAAATCGTTGTCTACATTAATATGGTAAAATTGTGCGACAGGAATATTCCCTGCAAAACGCCATGTTTTCCCTTTGTCTTTTGTGATGTTTAACCCACCATCATTTCCATCAATCATAAATGAACCATCTTTTGGATGAATCCACCAAGCATGATGATCAGGATGCACTCCGTTGTCTACTCCATAAGCAGGCATTAACTGAGTGAAGTTTTTTCCTCCATCATCAGATACATTTATATAGGTAAAAACAGAATACAATCTATTTTCGTTTTGTGGATCAACATAAATTTCTGAATAGTAAAAAGGTCTATTTCCGATTCCTGGTTTGTCATTTATTTTTTTCCATTTAAAACCACCATCTGTACTTTTGTATAGCGCATTCTTTTTCGCTTCTACCAAAGCATAAATTGTATTTGGATTGCTTCTTGAGATGGCAACACCAATTCTTCCTAATTCTCCTTTAGGAAACCCTTCTTTATCAGTGACTTTCTTCCAGTTTTCTCCACCATCATGTGTAATGTACATTCCGCTTCCTTCTCCTCCGGATTTAAAGAACCAAGGATCGCGTTTGTGTTCCCACATTGCTGCAATTAGTTTATTAGGATTAGAAGGATCCATTACTAAATCAGCAGCTCCTGTTTTGTTATTGTTGAATAAAATTTGTTTCCAAGTTTTACCTCCATCCGTAGTTTTATAAACGCCACGTTCTGCATGTTCTCCCCAAGGAGATCCAATTGCCGCAGCATACACAATGTTAGGATTTGTTGGGTCTATAATAACACGATGAATATGACGTGTTTTTTCAAGTCCCATTAATGTCCAAGTTTTTCCTGCGTCTAGAGATTTGTAGATACCGAAACCTCCATTTAAACTGTTACGAGGATTTCCTTCTCCAGTACCAACCCAGATAACACTTGGGTTTGATTGTTGAATGGCAACAGAACCAATTGAAGCAGTTGCTTCGTTGTCAAAAATAGGTTCCCATTTAATTCCTGCGGAAGTAGATTTCCATAATCCACCAGAAGCTGTTCCAGCATACATTATGTTTGTGTCAGATTGCACAACGTCAATAGATGTTACACGTCCACTCATTCCACCAGGGCCAATATTTCTTGCTTTCATATTTTTGACTAAATCCATAGAGAATTCTTGAGAAAACAGGAGTGTGGTTGCAAGTAGAAAAAGGATTGAGAGTAATTTCTTCATGGTATTTTAATTAGTTAATTGAGCGATGAAGTTACAAAAACTATAAAAGATAAAACTCTTAAATATATGTTAACAAAAAAAGCGAAGAATGTTATTCCTCGCTTTTTGTTGTTGGTTCTCTTTTTGCATCTTTAAGACTTTGCATAAGCATCCATTCAATCTGTCCGTTGGTAGATCGAAATTCATCTGAAGCCCATTTCTCAATGGCTTTAATCATGTCTTCGTTTACACGTAGTGCAAATGCTTTTTTCTTTGCCATGCCTTACTTTTTAATAAATGCTACAATGGTAGTTATTAATTTTTTTGAAATCGCGAAATCTGGTGAATAATAGGATTTTATATTATCCCCCTCTTTTTCGATGATTTTTAATACGTGATTCATGTTTTCTATGATCACTAATTCTGAAGATGGATTTGCATTGTGTAATGCATTTGCATCTTCAATTTTCACTTGTAAATCTTTTGTGCCATTGATAATTAAAACAGGGATTGTTAGTTTTTTTATTTCTTTTGACGGATTGTATTTTGCCCAACTTACCAAAAAAGGTAAATTTTGTTTTGCGAAAACAGAGGCCAATAATGGATGTACTTCTTTTATGTCTCCAGTTTCAAATACCTCTTTAAAATGTGCTTCGGCAGCTTTACCAAATTCTGGACTTTGAGCTGTAATTTGCTGAATAATTGTTTTATCAATGCTTGTTGCTGGACCAGCAATAGAAATATATCTATCTATGTTTTTTGAGGCTATCATTGCAATTAATGAACCTTGACTATGACCCGCTAATATAATTTCTGTAAATCGAGTATCATTTTTAAAATGATTAATAACTGAATTCAAATCAGTAACAAAAGCATTGAGTTTTATGTTTTTTGAAAAAATAAAATTTCTTTTTGTTGCAGTTCGTTTATCAAAACTAAAAAAGGCAATGTTTTCTTTATTGATTTTATCTCTAAATTGTTTGATGTAATTTGCTTTAATATTTGCTCCAGCCTGATTTCCATTTCTATCAACATTTCCAGAGCCATGCACCCAAATTATTAAAGGCGATTTATCATTAGAATAGGTTAACGTTCCAGGCAACTGAATTGAATCATTTGTAATTAATATTTCTTCAGAAACGATATTGTTTTGCGCATTGGTAAATGACCAAACAAATAAAAATAAGTAGATGATTTTAGTTTTCATTTGCTGTTGTTGAAGATTTGTAATTATTTAAAACGCGCTCTATATCTTCTTTTTTTTGCGTACCAATTAAGATTCTATTCCCGTTTTTAAGCTCTAACTGTAAACCAATATTTCCTTTTACATTATAGGCTCTTCCATTTCCTTTTACCCAAGGAATTCCTCCTTTTATGCCCCAACCACCATATTCAGAAATGGCATTATATTTTCTTAGGTATGCTTTGTTTACTTCTTTCCAGTTAATCAGTATCGATTTGAAATGAAAAGGAGTGAATTTAAAAGAGATTCCTTTTTCATCAATACGTGTTCTCAGTTTTAAAAACAGAAAAAGAACTGCAACTAGACATATTACTATGATACCAACGAATGCTCTTAATTGTTTGTTTAATGGTAATTGAACAATTGCACTCCAGTCTTTTATAATTGAGGTAAATACTACAATTGCAGCAATAGATAAACCAATGTAAATAAGTGGTTGTGTAAATCGTTGTTCTTCTTTAAAAATTTTCATTATCTGTTTTTATCTCTTTCAAAAACAATTCTAGGTGTACTTTCTCCAATATGTCTAACTTGCCAACCTGCTTTTGCATGAAGGTTTAAAGTGTCTTCTAAACGTTCGTTATTTTTAGATAAACCCATTTTCCAGTTAATTACTTTATATTCTTTCATTTTTGTTTGTCTTTAAAATTTTCTTGGCTAATTAAAGCTAATGCAACACCTATTGCTGTTCCAGATCCAGAACCTAATGAAATACCAAGAGCAATATTATCAAAAGCGACTCCGTAAACAATCCTTAAACTTGATCCCATAGAGGTTCCAATTGCTAAGTGTGAAATTTGTTTTTTGTTCATTTTTTATTATTCTTTACATTCTTTTTTTGTTGTTGATCTAGCATCAAGCCTAAAACAACTCCAACTCCAGCTCCTATTGGTAATCCCAATCCTGTGCTGTTAAAAATGATTCCAATACCTGCGCCAAATATCATTCCTATAAAGGCATTTTTGTTTTTCATTTTTATTGATTTGAAATGATTAGAACCCCAATACTTATCGCAGCGATGCAAATTGCAAAAACAATGAACATTACTTTTTTATTTTTAATCTGAAATCCTAGCATCTTTTTTAGTTTATGAAGTGTAAAATTATTAATGGGATAATTTGTAATATAAATACGATACACTTTAGTAGAACGATTATCATTTTTTAATGACTTAAAGTTCCGGTGTTTAATACAGGAGAAGCTTCTTTATCTCCACATAAAATAACCATTAAGTTACTTACCATTGCAGCTTTACGTTCATCATCTAAGTCAACAATATTCTTTTTACCAAGCTCTTCTAGAGCCATTTCTACCATACTTACAGCTCCTTCAACAATTTTATGTCTAGCGGCCACAATTGCTGTTGCTTGTTGTCTTTTTAGCATGGCGCTTGCAATTTCTTGTGCGTAGGCTAAATAACCAATTCTTGCTTCTAATACTTCAATTCCTGCTATTGCTAAACGCTCTTCAATTTCCTTCTCTAGCGCTTCACTTACTTCATTAACACTAGAACGTAAGGTGATGTCTTCTGTATGTCCTTCATCAGCAAAATTATCATATGGATACATGCTTGCTAATTTTCTAACAGCAGCATCTGTTTGTACTCGTACAAAATTCTCGTAATTATCAACATCAAAAGCAGCTTTGTACGTATTTGTAACTCTCCATACTAAGATGGTAGAAATCATTATAGGATTTCCTAATTTGTCATTTACTTTTAAACGCTCACTATCAAAGTTGCTTGCTCTTAAAGAAATAGTTCTCTTTTTATATAATGGGTTTGCCCAAAATAAACCGTTTGATTTTATGGTTCCAACGTATTTCCCAAAAAGTAAAATAACTTTAGATGTATTTGGGTTTACCAAAATAAAACCAAATAGAGAAATGAAACCTACAAAGGTTATTAATAAGTATCCTGGGTTTTCATATCTAAATGATGCTAGTATTCCTCCAATAAATAACAACAATGCTGTTAAAAGCATTAAATATCCATTAATAGGCTTTATTATTTTTTCTTGTTTCATAGTTGTTTATTTTATTATGACATTAAAATGATATCACAAAGATATTGAATTATTTTTGATATTTCCAAATATTCTACGATTTATTTTTATAAATTAGCAAAAACTTAAATTTTTATTTAGTCGTATGAAAACTAAAATTATATATTTATTTGTAGTTGTTTTTTTAAGCAATATGTCTTTTGCAAATACAAATGATACCGATACAGATTGGGGAAACACCGGTCATAGAGCAATTGGTGAAATTGCAAATAAGCATTTATCAAAAAAGATACAGCGAAAAATTAAAAAGTTGTTAAATGGACAAAGTTTGGCAATGGTTTCTACCTATGCAGATGATATTAAATCTGATAGAACGTTTAGTCAATATTATACATGGCATTATGTGAATTTAAACGATGATGAGACCTATCAAACATCAAAGAAGAATCCTAAAGGAGATTTAGTAACTGGAATTGAAAAGTGTAAACAAGTAATAATGGATGATACTTCTTCTAGAGAGGATAAGGTATTTCATTTAAAAATGTTGGTTCATTTAATTGGAGATTTACACCAGCCAATGCATGTTGGTAGAGTTAGTGATAAAGGAGGAAACGATTTTAAAGTAAAATGGTTTTACAAAGGATCTAATATGCACAGAGTTTGGGATAGTGACATGATTAATAGTTTTAACATGACTTATACTGAGCTTGCAAATAACACCAACACATTAAGTAAAGCGCAAGTTAAAAATCTACAAGAAGGAACTGTTGCTGATTGGACAAATGAATCAAAAGTGATTGCTCAAAAAATCTACAAATCTGCAGAGTCAGAAGAGAACTTAAGATATAGATATATGTATGACCATTTTACAACTGTAAGAGAGCAGCTTCAAAAAGGTGGAATTCGTTTAGCAAAAGTACTGTCAGAAATTTTAGGATAATATATTTTAAAGTCAAAAAAAGCCTCATAAATTTAAATTTATGAGGCTTTTTTTGTTATTTATTTTGAATCAAAAGCTATTCAGTAACTTTTAATCTGGCTTTTGCAGTAACAGAAATGTCAGAATACTCCTTTTTTAAATATTTTAAATACCCGGTGATAGCAATCATCGCTGCATTGTCAGTTGTGTATTCAAACTTAGGAACGTACGTTGTCCAATCCCAATGTTTTTCTGCTAATTGTAATCGTTTTCTAATTTCAGAATTTGCTGAAACTCCACCAGCAATGGCAATATGTTTTATGCCGGTTTGTTTCACGGCATTTTTCAGCTTGTCCATTAAGATTTCTGAAATTGTAAACTGAATTGATGCGCAAATATCATAAAGATTCTCTTTGATGAAATCAGGGTTTTCTCTTACTTGTCTCTGAACGAAATATAAAATACCCGTTTTTAAACCGCTAAAACTAAAATCTAAGTCGCCAACTTTTGGTTTGGTGAATTTAAAAGCTTTCGGATTTCCTTCTTGCGCGTATTTGTCAATTAAAGGTCCGCCAGGATACGGTAATCCTAAAATTTTAGCAGATTTATCGAAAGCCTCTCCAACAGCATCATCAATCGTTTCTCCTAAGATTTCCATTTCAAAATGATCAGAAACTTTAACAATCTGAGTGTGACCACCACTTATTGTTAAACAAATAAAAGGAAATGGAGGTTTTTTAGTGTCTTCTTCATCAATAAAATGCGCTAAAATATGCGCTTGCATATGATTCACATCAATCAACGGAATATTTAACCCCAATGCCAAAGATTTGGCAAAAGAGGTTCCGACAAGTAATGACCCCATTAATCCAGGTCCACGTGTAAATGCTATAGCGCTTAAATCTGATTTGTTAATCTTTGCTTGTTCTATAGCTTGTTGAACAACAGGAACAATGTTTTGTTGATGTGCTCTTGAAGCTAGCTCAGGAACGACACCGCCGTATTTGGAATGAACTTCTTGATTTGCTACAACATTACTTAATACGTTTCCGTTGTAAATTACAGAAGCGCTAGTGTCATCGCAAGAGGATTCTATACCTAAAATGTATACTAGTTTTTGGTCCAAAAGATTAAAATATTTAAATTGCTATTGCAAAAATATTGATTCATATTCAATAGTTATGAAAAATTCAACTTTCTTTGTGAAAAATGGCAATATTTTTGATTAGAGTTGACTAACTTCTTCAATTGAATAAAAATAATAATATTAAAAACAAGGTTAAAATACTAGTAAAATTTTTAGGATATCTTCTGTTGTTCTTATTTTTGATTAGTATTCTCTTCTCTATTCCCAGTGTGCAAACACGCTTAGCCAAAGCATTGACCAATAGCTTAAAAGAATCGTATAATACAAACATACACATTACAAGAGTAGATTTATCGTTTTTAGGTTCTGTACAATTAAAAGGGGTAGAGCTTAGAGATCATCATAACGACACCTTGATATTCGTAAAAAACTTGAGCACATCATTATTAAATGCAAAAAAAATAATTGACAATAAGATACGCTTAGGAAGTGCTTCTTTAGAGGGAGTTGACTTTCATTTGAAAACATATAAAGGAGAGGTAACTGATAATTTAGCAATCTTTGTAGACAGTTTTGATGATGGTACATCAAGAGATTCTTTAACAGAACCATTTTTGCTGAATAGCTCAAATATCTATTTAGATAACTTAAATTTTAAGTTAATTGATGAAAACAAAAAAAATAAAATTCAGTTTTCAGTAAAAAATGGAGGAGGAAGTCTAAGTGATTTTAAAATTTTAGGCCCAGAGGTATTTATAAAAATTAGAGGATTGTATTTTGTGGATGATAGAGATATAGAAATCACAAATCTTACTACAGATTTTACATATACAACAACTCAAATGTTGTTTAGAAATACTGTTTTAGAAACGAAGACGTCTAAGATAAATGCAAACATAATTTTTAATTATCAACGTAAAGATTTACCCTTTTTTAACGATAAAGTAGCTATTAAAGCAGATTTCACTAAAAGTAGAATTTCGGTATTCGATTTAAGCAAGCTTTATGTAGAGTTTGGTATGTCTGATGTGCTAAGTTTAAGCGGGAATTTAACGGGGACTTTAAATGATTTCAAGGTAGATAATCTAGAGGTATTATCAGATGAAGGATTTGTTATAAATGGAGATTTAAAATTTAAGAATGCCGTTAACACAGAAAACGGGTTTTCTTTTAATGGTGATTTAAAAAATGTTACGGCAAATTATGATGTGTTAAAAAACGTATTGCCAAACCTATTAGGGAAAACGTTGCCAACAGAATTTAAGCGTCTTGGAAATTTTACGCTAAAAGGAACAACATTTGTAAATGAAGATGAATTAGAGGTAGATGTGGTAATTACATCAACAATTGGAACAACAAAAGCAGCTTTGAAGTTAACCAACATTGCTACTATTGACGCTGCTAGTTATATAGGAAATGTAGAGTTAATTAATTTTAATATTGGCAGCTTTTTTAACGACCCTTATTTTGGTGAAATTACATTGAGTGGAGATGTAAATGGAACTGGGTTTCGGGTAGATAATATAAATACTGGAATAATTGGTGTAATTAAAGAGATTGAGTTTAATGGTTATAATTACAATGATGTAAACGTTAATGGGTTATTTCAGAAGCGTCTTTTTAATGGGAACTTAACGGTAAATGATTCGTTTTTAAAAATGAGATTTAAT
The DNA here is from genome assembly GCA_047611925.1 of Polaribacter sp. Taxonomy (GTDB): domain Bacteria; phylum Bacteroidota; class Bacteroidia; order Flavobacteriales; family Flavobacteriaceae; genus Polaribacter. Next base: position 3,897 of record JBLFXB010000012.1, on the reverse strand, counting down.
GGTTTAGCTGATTTTTCATCTAAGGTTAATAGATTTGATTTTACTGCAACTATTTTAGAAGCAGACTTGGTTAAAACAAACTTGTATACAAGAGATAGTATTTCAAAAATAAAAGGACAGCTAGAATTTGATATTATTGGGAATACTTTTGATGATATTATAGGGAAAACGACGTTCAATGATATTGAGTATACCAACCAAAAACAAACATATAATTTTAAAAGATTTGTTGCTTCATCCTCTGTAAAAGAAAATATTAAAATCATAAATATCAATAATAGTTCAGAGGCAAATGGTATTGCACAAGGATATATAAAAGGAGATTTTAAATTTAGCGAGTTAATTCCTTTAACTCAAAATGCGCTAGGTAGTATGTACGCAAATTACAATCCATATAAAGTAGCGCCAAATCAGGTAATTGAATACAATTTTAATATTTACAATCAAATTGTAGATGTTTTTTTTCCAGATATATATATTGATGAAAACACTAGTTTAAACGGTAGAATTGACACGAAGAGAGATGTCTTTAAGCTTGCGTTTAAATCACCTAAAATTATTGCTTACGGAAATATATTAGATTCTATTAATATTAATATAAATACTCAAAATAAGGCCTACAATACACATTTGAGAGTGTCAAGGATTAATACAGAGTATTTTAATGCTACAAAACTAAACCTAATCAATAGAACAAAAAACGACACGTTATTTGTGAAATCTGAATTTAAAGGAGATAATAATCCAGGAGAGACTTTTAATATGGATTTCTATTATACGTTTAATGAAGATAAAAAAGCAGTTTTAGGGATTCAAAAATCAACCTTTAATTTTGAAGAAAATACTTGGCGAATAAATCCAAAAGACAATAAAGACAATAAGATAGTATTTGATATTAAAAAGAATGAGTTTGATTTTAGTCCATTCAATTTAATATCCAACGAACAAGAAATTTCTTTTAAAGGAGTTCTTAAAGATTCAACATATAAAGATTTAAAAATCAATTTTAAAAAGGTAAAACTGTCGAGTTTTTTACCTCCAATAGATAGTTTATCTATGCATGGAGTTTTAAGTGGGGATTTAGATTTTATACAGAAAGAAGGGAGATATAGTCCAAAAGGATTATTGTCCGTTGAAAATTTTAGAATAAATTCTTTTGAACAAGGGGATTTGATATTAGACATGAAAGCTAAAGATTCGTATGAGAAATATGATGTGGAGCTTACCCTTGAGAATGCAGGTAGTAAAAGTATATATGCAAAAGGGTTTGTAGACTTTACAAATGCAAGTCCAACACTTGGTTTGTCTGTGGCTATTGACAACTTTCAATTAAATGCATTTAGTCCATTAGGTCAAGATGTGTTATCAAAAATAAGAGGAAAAGCGTCTACAGTAAGTGATAGTATTAAAGTAACAGGGACTTTAAGGAATCCTGTAATGAAAGGTGAATTGGAATTGAAAAATGCGGGTTTAAAATTTCCTTATTTAAATGTTGATTATGATTTTGAAGGCATCACAAAAATTAAATTAAAAGAGCAGTCTTTTATATTAGAGAAGTTAAATTTATTAGATACAAAACACAGTACAAGAGGTGATTTTAGTGGTAAAATTTCTCATAAAAATTTTAAATCTTGGTATATGGATTTGAATATTCTTACAGATAATTTAGTGGTGTTGGACACGGAACAATCAGATGAATCTTTATATTATGGTACTGCTTTTATTAAAGGTGGTGCAGATATTGTTGGTATGACAGAGAGTTTAGGTATAGAAGTTAATGCTACAACGAATCCAGGAACCAAATTTGTAATTCCTTTAAAAGATGTAAAAACCATTGATAATTATAAATTAATCAGATTTAAATCAGATAAAAACACAGTAAGAACAGAAGATGAATTTGTTTTAAATTCGCTAAAAGGGTTAAAACTAGATATCAAATTAGAAGTGACTAATGATGCTATTGCAGAAGTTGTAATTGATGAAAATAACGGAAGTCTATTGAGTGGAAGAGGAAATGGAAATCTTGAAATTAAAATAGATACTCGTAGTAATTTTTCCATGAAAGGAGGTTTTACAGTAGAAAAAGGGAAGTATGAATTTAAATATGGAGGATTAGTTAATAAAACATTTAATGTAGTGAATGGTGGTACTATTTCTTGGAATGGAAATCCTCAAGATGCTGATTTAAACATAACAGCTATTTATACCACAAAAGTAAATCCTTCTGTATTATTGGAGAATTTTAACTCGAGTAGAAAAATTCCAGTAAACTTAATTACTAAAATAAGAGGAGGGTTATTTAATTCGAAACAAGAGTTTGATATTGAAATTCCGAATGTAAATAATACCATTACTTCAGAATTAGAATTTAAACTAAACGATAATAATGTAGATGAAAAGACCAAGCAATTTTTATCGATTTTAGCATTAAATACATTTTATAATCCAAATCAATCTAATTTTAACGGTTCTGCAGCTTTATTGGGTACAACATCTAATGCAATTACAAATATTATTTCAGATTTAATAAGTAGTAACGACGGAAAAGTTCAGTTTAATGTAAATTATGACATAGCTAATAAAAGTAATGTAAATAACATTATTAATGATGATTTAGTCAATGTAGAGGTAGGGACACAGATTTCTGATAGAGTAGTGATAAACGGAAAAGTTGGAGTTCCTGTGGGTTCTAAAACACAATCTAGTGTAGTTGGTGAAGTGAAAGTGGAAGTATTGCTTAATGAAAAAGGGAATTTTAGAGGGGTCATATTTAATAGGCAAAACGAAATTCAATATTCTACAGAAGAAGAAGGCTATACACAAGGTGTTGGATTAACGTATCAAGTAGATTTTAATAATCTATCTGAATTATTGCAAAAAATAGGATTAAAGAAAAAGAATAATCAAAAAAAGAAAATAAAAAAAGATTCGGTAAAGACCGCAAAATTATCGAAGTTTATAAAATTAAAATCAACAGCAAATAAAAATTAAAGATGAAGAACTACACACTAGTAATTTTAGCAGCAGGAATGGGAAGTAGATATGGAGGAACAAAACAATTAGATGCCGTTTCTGGACATGGAGAAACAATTATGGATTTTTCCTTATTTGATGCTGTTAAAGCCGGTTTTACTAAAGTAGTTTTTATTGTTAGGCAAGATATTTTAGAAGAGGTTAAAAGTGATTTTGGAGCAAAATTAGAAGGTAAAGTAATCGTAGAATATGTAATTCAAGAAACCTCTAAGGTGCCAGAAAAATATAAAGGGAGCCAGCGTACAAAACCTTGGGGAACTGGTCATGCATTATTAGTCGCAAAAGAGGTGATTAAAGAGAATTTTTGTGTGATTAATGCGGATGATTTTTATGGATATGATGCGTTTGTATCAATTTTATCATTCTTGAAAAAGGCAGATGAGAACACAAACGAATATGCCATGGTTGGGTATCCAATTTTTAACACATTATCAGATAATGGTAGCGTATCTAGAGGAGAAACGTTTGTGGATGAAAACAATAATTTACAAAAAATTATTGAGAGAACCTCAATAACGAAACAAGGAGATGCAATTGTTTATAAAACAGAAGAAGGAGAAGAAGCAACAATTCCTAATGACACATTAGTTTCTCTGAATTTTTGGGGTTTTACTCCTACATTTTTAGAATTCTTAGAAATTGAATTTAATGACTTTTTAGAAGAGAACGCAACCGAATTAAAAACAGAGTTCTTTTTGCCGTTTGTAGTAGATAATTTGATTCAGAATAAACAAGCAGATGTTCAAGTAATAGGGACAGATGCATTGTGGATGGGAGTAACATATAAAGAAGATAAAGACATTGTAGTTAACAAAGTAAAAGAGTTAATGGCAGCATCTGTTTACCCAGAGAAACTTTGGTAAT
>JBLFXB010000011.1:0-37316 GCA_047611925.1 Polaribacter sp. | reverse complement strand
GGCAATAAAACCAACTTGTAAAAAATATTTTGAATGGTTTCATTTATAGAAATCAATCTAAAAATCTTGTATAACTTCACCAAAAACACCAATGCAAACAAGACTACTCCACACCAAAATAACAGGCTTATATAATTAACAGAACCTTCCCTATAAAAAGCGGTTTGCTCAATTACCTTTTGTGGAGATAGCATTATTTCTGGAAAATACACCATCAGATCTTCTGGAATAGCTTTTTGAAATGTTGGTATTTTAATCAATGGCAATACAAAAGAGATCATTGGTGTTCCCAACAAATACCATCTATTATAATTATGGAATGTTTCTTTACTTAAAAAGAAATCATAGACCGCTAAAAATAGCACCTGAAACAATAATACCTGAATTATATATGCAATCATAATTATATATTTTATACTGTCGCTCCGAGCGATTTTATTGAGAAGAAAATCGAAATAAAAATGTATCGAGAAGTAATTTGTTCTCGATACAAATTATTCATTCTTCAAAATTCACTCGAACAGACAATTACTTCTCTTTCTTATTAATTTCTTTCAAAATACTTTCTAATTCAGAAATATCCATGTCATTTTTCTTCACAAAAAAAGACACCATACTTTTAAATGAACCGTCAAAATAACCATCCATCACTTTATGCAAGGTTTGATTGCTATACACATCTTTTTCTATCAAAGGGAAATAGACATACCCTCTTCCGATAGATTTATGACTTACAAATTCTTTTGTTTCTAAAATTCTAATAATTGTTGAAACAGTGTTATAGGCTGGCTTCGGATTTGGCAATTGCTCTATAATTTCCTTTACAGATGCTTCTCCTAAATTCCATAATACGTGCATAAATTGCTCTTCTGCTTTCGTCAATTGCTTTACCATAATTCAACTAATTTATTAGTTCTACGAGACAAATATAACTAAATATTTAGTTTAAACTAATTTTTTAGTTAAAACTTTATCGTAACAAAATTTTTGTATTTTCGTCTTACTATAAAAACACAATGGATATACTCTTACTTTTTCTTGGCTTAGTCTGTATGATTACAGGAATCATAGGCGCATTTTTACCAATTCTTCCCGGACCACTTACTGGCTGGCTTGGGTTGTTATTATTAAGTTTCACAAGCGCAGTGCCAAAAGATTGGACCTTTTTAGGAATCACATTATTTGTAGCAATTTTAGTTTGGATCTTAGATTATTTCATTCCAGCAATAGGAACAAAAAGCTTTGGCGGTAGTAAATATGGTGTGTACGGCACAACTATCGGATTAATTATTGGACTACTCTCTCCTATTCCATTCGGAATTTTAATTGGCGCTTTTGTAGGTGCATTTATAGGAGAAACTGTATTTGATAAAAAAGACACAAACAACGCTTTGAAAGCTTCATTTGGCTCATTATTAGGCTTTTTTGTTTCGGCTAGTTTAAAATTTGGGGTCAGTTTGGTCTACTTTTGGTTTTTTATCAGTTCTTTTTGGGAATATAAATCAGCTTTCTTTAGTTAGCTATTGGATAGTTGGAAAGTTGGAAAAAACACTATTTCTAATTAAGCAACAAACTATATAAACACTTGTAGCCCTGATTGAAGTGGCATCCTTTTTAATTGTCAGTTCGAGTGGATTTGTGAAGAATGAGCAAATTTGTATCGAGAACAAAATAAAAAAGATAGAACGGAAAGCGGGAAATAGCTTCAAAATAAAGCACAAAAAAAAAGCGTCCCATCTCAGGGAAGCTTTCCATTGGTTAACAAAACCACGACACTTTTACGAAAGTGCCAAAACAACACAACTAAATGCTACTTTTATAAAAAAGCAGCCTGCGAATATATAACCTTTTTCAGAACCCACAAGTATTTATTATTAAATAATAATTTTTTCTATAAACTAGAGCATTGCTTTATTATTTATTTGATTGTATCTTTGGGCCTTTAATAAAAACATCCTATAAAAAAAGGCATTATGCAATTATCAGAACAAGAAGTTGTAAGAAGAGAAAAGCTATCTAAATTACGTGAGTTAGGGATTAATCCTTATCCAGCCGACTTATTTCCAGTAAGCCATAATTCGAAACAGATTAAGGAGAACTTTGCTGAAGATAAACAGGTAATTATTGCTGGTCGTTTAATGTCAATTAACATTCAAGGAAAAGCTTCTTTTGCGCAATTACAAGATTCTGAAGGTAAAATTCAAGTATACTTTAATAGAGATGAAATTTGTGAAGGAGAAGACAAAACAAAATACAACGTAGTCTTTAAAAAGTTATTAGATTTAGGAGACTTTGTTGGAATTGAAGGGGAGTTATTCACCACTAAAGTGGGCGAAAAAACCGTTAGAGTGAAAGATTTTTCTTTGTTAAGCAAAGCTTTAAAACCATTGCCTTTACCTAAAGAAAAAGACGGAGTTGTATTTGATGCATTTACAGATCCTGAGATGCGTTACAGACAACGTTATGCTGATTTAGCGGTAAATCCACATGTAAAAGAAGTTTTTATAAAGAGAACCAAATTGTTCAATGCAATGCGTAATTTCTTTAACGATTCTGGTTATTTTGAAGTTGAAACTCCAGTTTTACAACCAATTCCTGGTGGAGCTGCTGCAAGACCATTTATTACACATCACAATTCTTTAGACATTCCGTTATACATGAGAATTGCAAACGAATTGTATTTAAAACGTTTGATTGTTGGTGGATTTGATGGCGTGTATGAATTCTCTAAAAACTTCAGAAATGAAGGAATGGATCGTACTCACAATCCAGAGTTTACAGCCATGGAAATCTATGTTGCTTACAAAGATTACAACTGGATGATGGATTTCTGTGAACGTTTATTAGAACATTGTGCTATTGCCGTAAACGGAACAACAAAAGCTACTTTTGGCGAACATGAAATTGATTTCAAAGCACCATATGCTCGTATTACTATGGCAGATTCTATCAAACACTTTACTGGTTTTGATATTACTGACAAGTCTGAAGATGAAATTCGTACTGCTGCAAAGGGCATGGGAATTGAAATCAACGAAACCATGGGTAAAGGAAAGTTGATTGATGAAATTTTTGGCGAAAAATGTGAAGGAAACTACATACAACCAACATATATTACAGATTACCCGAAAGAAATGTCTCCTTTATGTAAAGAACACAGAGAAAACCCAGAATTGACTGAACGTTTCGAGTTGATGGTTTGTGGTAAAGAAATTGCCAATGCATATTCTGAACTAAATGACCCTATTGATCAAAGAGAACGTTTTGAAGAGCAATTAAAATTAGCTCAAAAAGGAGATGATGAAGCGACAGAGTTTATCGATGAAGATTTCTTAAGAGCCTTAGAATATGGAATGCCTCCAACATCTGGAATGGGAATTGGAATGGACAGATTGATTATGTTTTTAACAAATAATCAATCCATACAAGAAGTATTGTTCTTTCCTCAAATGAGACCAGAAGTGCGCGTCGCACAGACAGTTGATCTTACTGATGAAGAAAAGGCTTTACTTGCTATCATTACAAAAGCAGAAAAGATTGACCTAAACGAGTTAAAAACTCAATCTGGCTTATCAAATAAAAAATGGGACAAAACCATTAAAGGCTTGACGAAGAAAGAAGTTGCCAAAGTTTCTAAAACAGATGAAGGTTTGTTTGTAGAAGCAGTTTAACATCATAATTCTGAATTTATTTCAGAATCTCAGAAAAGTATAAAAAGGAACTACAATTGTAGTTCCTTTTTTTTATCTTTATGAAAATTGACGTATGAAAATTCTCTTAACTGGCGCAACTGGATATATTGGCAAAAGAATACTACCTGTTCTTATTCAAAAAGGACATCATGTAATTTGCTGCGTAAGAGACAAGAAGCGTTTTAATCCTCCTGCTTCAATTTTAAAACATATTGACATTATTGAGGTTGACCTATTAAAAACAGAAACTTTAAAAAACATTCCTAAAGATATTGATGGCGCATATTATCTTGTACATTCTATGTCTAGCGCAACTAATTATGAAGTCTTAGAAAAAAAATCTGCTGAGAATTTCAGGAACCACATCGAAAAAACAACGATAAACCACTTGGTATATTTGAGTGGAATTGTTAATAATTCTGAACTATCTAAACATTTAGAATCTCGTAAAAATGTTGAGCATGAATTATCTAAAGGGAACTATCATTTTACAACTTTAAGAGCTGGTATAATCATCGGTTCAGGAAGTGCTTCTTTTGAAATCATAAGGGATTTGGTAGAAAAACTACCCATCATGATTACACCAATATGGCTAAGAACCAAATGTCAACCCATAGCAATTGCAGACGTTGTTACCTTGCTAACAGACGCAATATTTAACCCAAAAACATATGATAAAAGTTTTGACATTGGAGGCCCTGAAATATTAACATACAAACAAATGCTTTTAGGCTATGCCAAAGTAAGAGGCTTAAAAAGAAGCATTGGCATTGTACCTGTTATGACACCAAAGCTATCTTCATATTGGCTTTATTTTGTAACCTCAACATCGTATAAGTTAGCAACAGCATTGGTTCATAGTATGAAAATTGAGGTTATTGCAAAAGACAATTCAATTAAAGAGATTATCCCTATCAAAAACATCTCCTATTCAGAAGCATTAGAAAGAACCTTTTCTAAAATCAAAAGCAATGAAATTGCTTCTAGCTGGAAAGATGCATTTATTAGCGGGAATCTTACAATGAATATTTCAGATTTCATCAATATCCCAGAATTCGGATGCTTCAAAGACAAAAAATCAGCCCCCGTTTTAGATTTTGAAAAATGTCGAGATAACATTTGGAAGATTGGCGGGAAAAACGGCTGGTATAAAGCAAATTTTTTATGGAAAATTAGAGGATTTGCTGATAAACTCTTTGGCGGTGTTGGATTGCGAAGAGGAAGAACAAATCCAACAGAAATATCTACAGGTGATACTTTAGATTTTTGGAGAGTATTATATGCCAACAAAAAAGAAGGTCGTTTGTTGCTTTTTGCAGAAATGAAATTACCAGGAGAAGCCTGGCTCGAATTTAAAATAGAGAATAACGTACTATATCAAACAGCTACATTTAGACCTAAAGGATTACTCGGAAGATTGTATTGGTATGCTGTTGTTCCTTTCCATCATATTGTTTTTAAAGGGATGATTAAAAACATTACAAAAACAAAACGTTGAAAGAAAAAATATAATTAAAAAAAACATCTCAATCGGAATTAGAGGCGTGGTTGGAATTGAAATTCTTCCTGTTATTGGGCTTATATTATTGAACTCGCAACAGTAATCAACACGAAGCCTTTTTAAGCTGCAATTCTTATGTTATATAAATTAGGTTTTTGGGGTTCCAAATTATAAATTTAACATATATTTAATATTTAATATCACTATATTTCAAGACACTAATCAAAATTACCATTTTGAAAAAATATCTATTACTAATTTTCACAATTAGCTGCACAGTATTCTACGCTCAAGAATCTAAACAAGTACATGTTAAACACATTATCAACAAAATTATTATTGATGGTAAGCTAGACGAATTTGATTGGCAAAAAGTAAAACCTGCTACAAACTTCTGGCAATACTTTCCAACTGATACTTTAAAATCAAAAAATCAAACAGAAATAAAAATGATGTTTGATGACAAGAATTTATATCTAGGAATAAAAGTGAATTCTGTGTCTAATAAATATATTGTGCCCTCATTAAGAAGAGATTTTAGAGCTTCAGGAAATGATAATGTCACCATGCTTTTTGACACCTTTAATGATGGTTCAAATGCCTTTTTCTTTGGCACAAACCCACATGGTGTTAAGCGAGAAGCTTTACTTGCTGGTGGTGGAACGGATTTAAGAGGATTCAATTTAGCTTGGGATACCAAATGGACCTGTAAAACTGAAATTCATGATACGTATTATATTGCAGAAATTGCGATTCCGTTAACGGCTTTTAAATTTAGAGAAGGAGAAACTAAATGGAGGTTTAATAGCTATCAATTCGACACACAAAGCAATGAACGAAACACCTGGGTGAATATCCCTCAAAATCAAAACATATTTAGCTTAGCATATATGGGAGAAATGATTTTTGAAAAACCATTAGGCAAATCAAAAGCGCCAATTGCAATCATTCCATACATCAATGCTTTTTCTGGAAAAGATTTTGAGACCAACACGAGTATTAATAATGTGAAATTTGGTGGAGACGCTAAATTCGCAATTGGAAACAGCATGAATTTAGATGTTACGGTAAACCCTGATTTCTCTCAAGTAGAAGTAGATCAACAAAACACAAACCTAACTCGTTTTGAAATTTCATTGCCAGAGCGTCGTCAATTTTTTATTGAAAATAGCGATTTGTTTGGCGATTTTGGAAATGGTAGAGATGGCAATCCGTTTTTCTCACGAAGAATAGGAATTGCAAAAGATAAAGACGGTAATTCTATTGAAAACGGAATTGTTGCTGGAGCTAGATTAAGTGGAAAATTGACTAATGATTTACGTTTAGGAATTTTAAGTGTGCAAACAGAAGAAGATGTCGCTAATGAAATTCCGGCTACTAACAATTCGGTTATTGCAGTACAGCAAAAATTATTTAGCAGATCTAATATTAGCTTTCTATTTATCAACAAACAAGCAACAAAAGACTATTCTTTTTTACAAGAAGAAGACACATACAATAGAGTAATTGGAGTCGATTATAACTTAGCTTCTAAAGACAATACTTGGAATGGTAGATATTACATTCATAAATCTTTTTCTCCAACTACAAATGGCAATGATATTTCTGCCGGAGTTTCTACAGAATACAACTCTCGAGATTTTAAAATTCGATTAAGTGGATTGTATATTGAAGATGATTTTAGATCTGATTTAGGTTTTATAAGAAGGACAGATATTTTTAAAATAAATCCAAGTTTTGAATACACCATATATCCTAAAAAAGGAAACATACAAAAGCATTCACTCTCTGTAATACCAATATTTATATGGAAACCAGAAATGGGCTACGAAAATTCAGATTATACGTTGATTAGCAAATGGAAAATGAGTTTTAACAACACTTCAGAACTAGAATTTTCTATGTTTAATAGATATACCTATTTGTATGATGGTTTTGACCCAACCAGAACTAGTGCTACTCCTTTACCAGGGAATCAAGCGTATTCATATACAAGTTTTGAGGCGAAGTATCGCTCAGACATGAGAAAACAATTCTCTTTTGATATTTCCCCTTCCATAGGGCAATTTTATAATGGAAAAAAATACAGTGTAGAAACAAAATTAAATTGGAGAATTCAACCTTATTTTCAAACCAACATTCAATTAAATTATAATTACATAAAATTACCAAATCCGTATGCTACTGCATCAATTTGGTTAATTGGACCACGATTTGACGTGACGTTTAACAAGAGTCTCTTTTGGAACACCTTAGTTCAGTACAATAATCAGCAAGAAAGCTTAAGTGTAAACTCAAGAATACAATGGCGTTTTGCGCCACTTTCAGATTTGTTTATTGCGTACAATGATAATTACAACACCAGTTCACCTTTAAGCCCTCGTTTTAGATCTATCAATTTAAAACTTTCTTATTGGCTAAACTTATAATGCCTTTAACATTTTTTTAAGGTTCTTCTTTTTAAGAATTCTTAATTTCGATAAATTAATTTTAATCACTCAAACTCAATTACACATTATGACTCAAAAAATACTTTCAAGGCTACTTATTGTATTGTTTGTTTTTGGTATCTCTATAGATGCTGATGCTCAGCGTAGAAAAAAGAAAAATAAAAAAGAAGCAAACCAAACCGTAAAACCGGCTCCAAAACCAAAACCTAAAAAAGGAGCAATACTGCCTTACGATAAGGTTGTTACAAAAAAGCATAAAACTGACAAAGGACTGTTTAGTGTTCACACAAAAGACGAAAAATATTTATTTGAAATTCAAGATTCTCTTATAGGAAGAGAAATGTTAATGGTAACAAGAATTTCTAAAACTGCCAATGGTATTGGTTTTGGTGGCGGAAAACAAAACGTACAAGTTTTACGTTGGGAGAAAAAAGGTAAGAAAATTTTACTACGCGTTGTTTCTCACAATGTAGTAGCAGATAAAGATTTACCAGTTCATGAAGCGGTAGTAAACTCTAATTTTGAACCAGTTTTATTCTCATTTCCTATCAAAGCATTTAGTAAAGACTCTACAGCTACTGTAATAGATGCTACTACTTTATTCTCTACAGATGTTAAAGCAATTGGGTTTCCTGCAAGAAGCAGAAAAAGATATAAAATTTCTAGAATGGATTCTAAACGTTCTTTCATTGAAAGAATTAATAGTTACCCTAAGAATATTGAAATTCGTCACGTAAAAACGTATGCAGCTAGTGCAGCACCATCTAATGGTAGTGTTGGGTCAATCTCTTTAGAAATGAGCAACTCAATGATCTTATTACCGAAGGTCCCTATGAAGCGTCGTTATTTTGATGAAAGAGTTGGATGGTTTGCAAGATCTCAAACAGACTATAGTGAATCTGCTCAAAAAAGCAAAAAGCTTACGTTCTTAGACAGATACAGACTAGAAGTTAAAGAGGAGGATATTGCTAAATTCAAAAGAGGTGAATTAGTAGAACCTAAAAAGCAAATTATATATTATGTAGATAGAGCAACTCCAGAAGAATGGGTTCCTTTTATTATACAAGGTGTAAACGATTGGCAAGTAGCTTTTGAAGCGGCTGGGTTTAAAAATGCAATTATTGCAAAACGAGCACCAACAAAAGAAGAAGACCCAGAATACAGTCCAGAAGATGTACGTTATTCTGTAATTCGTTATTTAGCATCTCCGATTCCAAATGCAAACGGACCTCACGTAAGTGATCCTCGTTCTGGAGAAATTTTAGAATCAGACATTAACTGGTATCACAACGTAATGTCTTTATTACACAACTGGTACTTTATTCAGACTGCTGCAATCAACCCAGAAGCAAGAAAAAATAATTTCAAAACTGAAGTAATGGGAGAGTTAATTAAGTTTGTTTCTTCTCATGAATTAGGACATACTTTAGGATTGCCTCACAACATGGGAAGCTCAGCTGCTTATCCTGTAGATTCTTTACGTTCTGCTTCGTTTACAAAGAAATTTGGAACGGCTCCATCTATTATGGATTATGCGCGTTTTAATTATGTAGCACAACCTGGAGATGAAGGTGTTGCCTTAATGCCAAACATTGGTGTATATGACAAATATGCTATTTCTTGGGGATATCGTCCCATTTTAGAAAAAACTGCGAAACAAGAAAAACCAATTCTTGATAGCTGGATTTTAAAACATGCCGGAGATCCTATGTACCGTTTTGGTCATCAACAAGTTATTAATGTAATAGACCCAAGTTCTCAAACAGAAGATTTAGGAGATGATGCAATTAAAGCAAGTGACTATGGTATTAAAAACTTAAAAAGAATTTTACCAAGATTGCAAGAATGGACGAATGAAAAAGGTCAAAACTATGCTGAGTTAAATACAATGTACGGACAAGTTTTAAGTCAGTTTAACCGATACATGGGACATGTTGGTTCTAATATTGGTGGTGTTTATGAGAATTTTAAAACATCAGACCAAGCAGGTATTGTATACACATATGTTGATAAGAACTACCAAAGAAATGCATTCAAATTCATCAACAAGCAATTGTTTACCACGCCTACTTGGATGCTAGATAAAGACATCTTTAGTAAAACTCAATTCTCTGGTCATGCCGATAGAATTATGGGAATGCAAACAGGAGCTTTAAGAAGAATTTTAAAGAAAGGGAGATTGACTAGAATGATTGAAAACCAAACCTTAAATGGGGCTAAAGCATACACAATTCTTACATTGATGGGAGATGTACGTAGAGGAGTTTGGTCTGAATTATATGCTAAAAAATCTGTTGACGTTTATAGAAGAAACTTACAAAGAGCTCACATAGATCAATTAGGTAGTTTAATGAAAGCAAAAAGCCAACGTGCGGCTAATGGAAGCTATTTTAAAGCGACTGGATTTAATGCTAGCTTATCTGACGTTAAACCAATTGTAAGAGGAGAATTAAACAGAATCAAACGCGATACTAAAAGAGCGATTGCAACTGCACCAAATACAATTACAAGATATCATTTACAAGATATTGTAAAAAGAATTGATACCATTTTAGATCCTAAATAATTCTAAAATTTTGAAGCCTAATTTTAAAACCTCTCCTTTCGGAGAGGTTTTTTTTATGGATTCTGAAATTTTTTACTGTAAAAGTGTTCTATATTTGCACATCGAATTTTATGCATGAACCAGACACTTCTTTCATCTCCTTTACAAGGATTTACAGATTATAAATTTAGAAATGCTTTCAATCATTATTTTGGAGGAATTGACACGTTCTATTCGCCATACATAAGACTGAATGGAAAGCTTGTTGTTAAAAATTCATATCAAAAAGACATCCTTCCAGAAAATAATACGGAGCTAGAAGTGATTCCTCAAATCATTACCAATGATGCAGATGAATTTTTATTTGTATCGAAATATGTACAAGAACTAGGTTACAAAGAACTAAACTGGAATTTAGGTTGTCCGTATCCTATGGTTACGAAACGCGGAATGGGTTCTGGGCTCATTAATGACTCAGAAAAAATCAATAACATTCTTCATAAAATTCACAATGAATCTGATATCATTGTATCGATGAAAATGCGAATGGGCTACGATAACCCTGAAGAAATTTTAGATGTATTGCCTATTTTAGATACCTATCCATTAAAAAATATTGCAATACATGCTCGTATAGGAAAGCAATTGTATAAAGGCGGAACGGATTTAGAAGCTTTTCAACGATGTTTAGACAACAGCAAGCATAAAATGTATTACAATGGAGATATCACTTCTGTAAGCGCCTATAAAACATTAAAAGAACGGTTCCCAACTATAGACCACTGGATGATTGGTAGAGGATTAATTGCAGATCCTTTTTTACCCAGTATGATAAAAAAGGACACTTCAGAATATCCGAAAAATAGATTTGAAATATTTAATGAATTTCACGATCGTATTTATAAGGAATATGATGCCGCGCTTTCTGGACCTACACCTATTAAAATGAAAATGCTTGGTTTTTGGGAGTACTTTTCCCAGAGTTTTTCAAATCCTCAAAAGACCTATAAAAAAATCAAAAAAGCACAAAACCCAAAAAATTACGGAATTGCAGTCAAAGAAATTTTTAAGGAAGCAAAAAATAGTTAACACCTATTTTTTAAAGCTCTTTTCCATTGATGCATACTGTATCGAGTTCAGCACAGACTTAAATAAACGTAACCTTCTTTTAAATAATCATGTTTTGTTTTATAAAATAGTTTGGTTTGTCTCTAGACTTAAAAACGCTAACTTCGTTATCGTATGATATAACGAATTAAAACTAGCCATATCAATAAAGTTCTCTGTATTGTAGAATAATAAAATGCAAAATAACACCAATGAAATTTGACAATTAAGTCAGACTGATATTTTTATCTGTATATTTTTACTTTAACAGACTATCTTTTTATCTATGTTATTTTTATAAAATTTACGAAATTAAAATATTTCAATTATGAAATACATAACTATATTACTTCTTCTTATAGGGTTCTCTTTTCCTATTTCCGCACAACAAACCATCGATGGATCTATTATGCACGATGGAATTCAGCGAGACTATATTTTATATATTCCAGCTATTTATGATGGCAACACAGATGTGCCTTTGGTTCTAAATTTTCATGGGTTTGGTAGTAATGCGAACGAACAAATGCAATATGGCGATTTTCGTGATATAGCTGATACAGAAGGTTTTCTTTTGGTTCATCCTGAAGGTACTCTATTAAATGGGGAACAGCATTGGAATGTAGGAAACTTTACAATTGGAAGTGCAGCAGATGATGTAGGTTTTACCGAAGCTTTAATTGATCAATTAGCAAACCTATACGCTATCAATTTAGATAAAGTATACGCAACAGGAATGTCTAATGGCGGATATATGAGTTTTTTGTTGGCTTGTCAATTGAGCGAAAAAATCGCAGCTATTGCCTCTGTAACTGGCTCCATGACTCCCGTGACTTATAATGCCTGTAACACCCAACACCCAACACCAATCCTGCAAATTCATGGCACAAGTGATAGCGTTGTTCCTTATGATGGTGGTACTTGGACACGATCCATTGAAGATGTCATATCTTATTGGGTTAATTATAATAATTGTGATGCTAACCCAACAATTACGGTTTTTCCAAATGCAGATCCTTTAGATGGAAGCACCGTCGATCATTTTGTTTATTCAGGTGGTGATGATGGTGTAACTACAGAGCACATGAAAGTTATAGGAGGAGGCCATACTTGGCCAGGCTCAGCTTTTAATTTCCCGGGAACAAACTATGATATTAATGCTTCAATGGAAATTTGGCATTTCTTTTCGAGATTTGACATTAATGGAACATTGTCTGTCAATGAATTTGATAATAGACAAGTGATCATCTATCCAAACCCAACCAATTCAACAATTAATTTGTCATTGAACTTTTCTGAGGAATTGAATTATGAATTGTTTTCTTCTTTAGGAAAGCTATTGATTATTGGAACAATTAAGACAAATAATCAAGAGATTGATTTATCAAATTTATCACCTAATATGTACTACTTGAAATTAGGTAATCAGGTATTTAAAATTTTAAAGTCCAATTAAAATTATTTAATGAAATATTTGATTGTTTTTGATAGAAAACTACAGAGAACACCGT
This sequence comes from Polaribacter sp., assembly GCA_047611925.1. Taxonomy (GTDB): domain Bacteria; phylum Bacteroidota; class Bacteroidia; order Flavobacteriales; family Flavobacteriaceae; genus Polaribacter. The sequence goes on along the minus strand of JBLFXB010000011.1, from coordinate 24,510 downwards.
GTATAATTAATTGCTTGGTTCAAGACCGCTTACGAAAGTCCTCTCGGACTTTCTATCTGTGATTTATTTACTAACTTTAGTACTTAAAACACGCAAAAAACCATACACAAACACGATAACGAAACATTAACTTTACCTCAACCTAAATTTCATTTCTACAGGCAAATGATCTGAAGCTTCTCCGAATTGCGTTAATACTTTACCACTAACATATTCAATTGAGTTTGTCGTATAAAAGATATAATCTAAGCGATGAAGCGGGTTTTTAGAATTATACGTAAACCCATATTTCTCACTAGAAAAAGCGGCATTACCAACATTTGGCAAAGCAAATACTTTTTCTATAGCCGCATTTTCATAGCTTGGATCGCTATTAAAATCGCCCAATAAAATTGTTGGATTTGTAGCCCCATATTTTTGAAACAACTCGATGACTGCAGCTAACTGCTTCTCTCTTGTTTTTTTATCAAAAGCCTCTAAGTGAACATTAATTAGCACCACTTCTTTACCGTTTAAAACCACTTTTACTACTTGTGCTAACCTATCAAGATACAAAGCGTCTCTATAGAAAGGAATGTCTGCGACACGCTCTAAAACGATTCTTTTATGATTTTTTAAAGGGTACTTACTTAAAATAGATTGCCCAGAAACAACTTTTCCAAAATGCATACTTGGCGGCCAATACGGAAATGGCACATAGGTTTTATCCCAGTTTACAGTTTCTGCAATATAATTATATCCTAATTCTGCAATTTTATTTTGTTGATTTACATGATACGATCTTGACGCATCAAAATCAATTTCTTGAAATGCAATAATATCAGGATTCACTTTCGCTGTCTCTAATACTACTTTTTCTAAATTCTTATCGAACAATACTTTAGGTTTCTCTACCGCTAAATTGTTTGTCATTCCACTTAAATATCCAATATTATAGGTTACAATACTAAATATTGAATCGTTTTCTGGAATTGCTTTATTCTCTAACGTTGTTAGTGTCGCATACTCACTTTCTTCTAATGTTGATGATGATGCCCAAAAGAAAAATACTGTAGCTGCTACTAGCAACACCAAAATAAATCGTACTAAAAATTTAATAAACTTTTTCATTATTACCTGTTTTTATCAAACTCTATTACCGAGTTTTTTATTACTTCTTCAATTCTTTTCTGATCGATATTGTATTTCATATCAAATCCTTTCTTATCAGGAAATTGCTCAATAATTAGTGAAGAAGAAGGGAATGCAAAATCAACACCTAAATCTTTCGCCAATTTTACAATGGCAATATGTAATCTATGTTTAGACGATTGCTCTAGTCCCCATTCTAACGATTTAAAATAGACATTGATCATAATTAACAACGCCGAATCTCCAAAACCGGTAAACTCAACGTTAAATGATTCAGTTCGAGTTTCTGGATGTGCAACAATTAATTCTCTTAACCCTTTAACAAAAGCTTCTATCAATTCTGGTGGTGTATCGTAACGCAACCCTAATTTAGTATTGTAACGTCTGTACAAACGCAATCCTTTATTATTGATAACCAATTCTGATAATTTACTATTCGGAATTTGATATATCGAAGTATCTACAGCTCTAATTCTAGAAGATCTAAATCCAACTTCTTCAACAGAACCAACTACTTCTCCAGCTTCAATCCAATCTCCAATATGAAATGGTTTGTCTAGAAAAATCATAAACGTTCCAATCAAGTTCTTTACGGTATCTTGTGATGCCAATGCAACTGCCAAACCTCCAATTGAAGCACCAGCAATAACAGTTGTTGCATCAAAACCAAAGAGAGTCAACATCTTTAAAACACCAACTAAAATGACAATTCCAGTTAAGAAATTATTTAAAATAGGCACCAATTGATCATCTAACTTTCCGTGTGTCTTTTCGGTAAACTCAGCATAGACATGCATAACTACTTGCACTAACTTTAAGAACACATAAATCCAAAAAATAGTGGTAGAAATATCTAGGCCTAAGAAAACCCATTTATTTATTTCTAAACTAAACTGTAATGATGGAAACACTTTACCAATAAAACCAAAGGCGATTAATAAACTTATTGGATGTGCCAATTTTTTTAGCACCTTCGCTATTGTAACCGCTTCTGCTTTTATAAATCGTTTGTGAATTATTTGTAATATTTCAAAAATAACCCTCTTAAAAACAAGGTGTAACAAATAACTTATCAAGAGTAGTATTAAAATTCCGAGCAACTTCCACACTTCAATATCTAGAATTTTTTTATGTCCAACATCAGGAACTAAACTTTCTAACTTGACAACATACCAAGGGAAAACATCATTATAAATTTGATCTAAATTCTGAATGGTTTCTGAAGAATAATACCAATTATTTCCGATTTTCTCTACAGAAATCAAAGGCATTCTTTCTGGAAACAACACATATTTGTTTAAAGCGATTGTATAACTAGTAGAATCTATATAATTAGCGTTTGTGGGAATCAATTTAAAATCGACAAACAACCCTTTACCATCTAATATTTGTTTTAACTTAATTACCGCTTTTTTAGGATTCTTTATCGAATTAGGCAATATCGTTTTAGCCGCTTTTTCTGGCTCATAAGAATCAGATTGCAAAAAATACAAATGCGTATAGATTGCTGCATTTGGACTTCTTAAATTTATATCGATAGACTCTTGAGCGTTTGATACCGCTGAGAAAATTATCAAAAAAAACAACACTAATCTTTTCATATTCAATACTATTATAATAGTTAAACCAATGTTAAAAAAACATTCAAAGTTAAACCTTTTGATTTTTTTAATGTCATAGAAACATATTAAATAACAATTAAAATTTAAAAAAATGAAAAAAGCAGTATTTCTATTAGCCTTTATTATTACAGTTAGTTCTGGATTTTCTCAACAAAGAAAAAGAGTACACCAAGAGAATCAGATGAACCCTGAACAACGCACTACTTTAGCAGTGAAAAAACTGACTTTAGCCTTAGATTTAGATGAAAATCAAGCAGAAAAAGTAACAACTCTTTTTACAGAAATGTCTAAAAAAAGAAAGGTAAAAGGGCAACTAGTTAGAAAAGAAGGGATGATGAAGAGAAAGAAAATGATGGAAATGAGAAAATCGAGCAAAGATGGTGCTGATTTCAAGAAAAAAGTTGGAAAAGCGATTGAAGAAGGAGAACTTGAGAAGGAAGATGTAGCAAAAATGAGAGGCAGAAGAAAAGGCTCTAATTTCGATGCTCAAAACAATGCTTTAGATCATATGATTTCGATGCAAAGTGAGATGAAAAAAATCTTAACTAAAGAGCAATTTGCCACCTACAAGAAAATACAGAAACACAGAATGAAAAAGCAGAAAAAAACAATGCGAGTTAAAAGAAGTCGCTAAGAATTTGATGTATTTGTTTGATTGATAATAAGACTCAGTGGTAATTTTCACTGGGTTTTATTCGTTTATAGATAATAGTCTTTCGAATGATTGCCTTTTTTATTATTTAAACCAAGAAGAATACGTCACATAATTATCCGCGATTCTATGTATCTCTCCAGAAATTAACTCCTTTGAAATATCTTTTACTTTTTTTGCTGGCACACCTGCATAAATACTTCCACTTTCTACGTGTGTGTTTTTAGTAACCACCGCTCCAGCTGCAATAATTGAATTACTTTCGATAACACAATCATCCATTATAATGCTTCCCATACCGATTAACACGTTGTCATGAATAGTACAACCATGCACAATAGCGTTATGACCAATTGAAACATTATTACCAATTGTTGTGGGTGATTTCTGATACGTTGCGTGAATCACAGCACCATCTTGAACGTTTACTTTGTTTCCCATTTTTATAAAATGGACATCTCCACGAATTACAGCATTATACCAAACACTGCATTCTTTTCCCATAGATACTTCTCCAACAATTGTTGCGTTTTCTGCAATAAAACAATCTTCTGGAATTTGTGGTGTATTGCCGTTTATGGTTTTAATTATCTTCATTAAATGCTATTTAAGTTTTAAACGCTGACCAATACTAATAATAGCATCTTTTAATCCGTTTATTTTTTTTAATTCACTCACAGAAACGTTTGTTTTTTTTGAGATTGAATATAAAGTATCCCCTTTTCTAACCACATACACTGCATCTGAAGAAGAGGCCATTTCTGGGGGGTTTGTTGTCACAGAAACACTTTTAGTCTTGTTTTTTTTCAATGCTCTCTTATACTTTTTTAAATCGCTTTTCTTAACCTTATCAAATTGATACAATTGATAACTTTCAATAATCCGAATCAGCTTTGAAGGATATTTTCTATCAGTTGCATATCCTGCTTTTTTTAAACCTTTAGCCCACTTCTTATAATTTTTTTTTCTTATTTTAAACAAAAAAGCATACCGATTTCTTCCCGTTAAAAATTTAGAATGATCAGTATATGAGTTCTCTACATAGGTGTATTTCCTAAAACAATCATCCTTTTTATCATCATCATGATACACCCTCTTTCCTTGCCAACCTCGGTGACATTTTATACCAAAATGATTGTTAGATTTTCTTGCCAATACACTTCTTCCGTTTCCAGATTCTAAAATTCCTTGCGCCAATGTAATACTTGCCGGAATTTTATATTCATGCATTTTTATAACAGCTAACGGAGCATATTTTTTAATATACGCAAGTGTGTGCTTATTTAGGTTTTTATTTTTCCTAACAAGTTTTTTTACATGTGCATTCTGCTTTACAGAAGGCATTTTTCTGATCGTAGAAATTTCTTTTAGTCGCTTGTTTTTAGATGAAACTACGTTTCTCTTAGCGCCACAACTCACTATAAAAAAGCTTAAAAAGGCTATAACTATGTAAGATTGTAATTTCATTAAACGGTAATTAGTTTTTGATTTTTCTTAGCCAGCTTCTGATTAAACCCTTCAATTCCTTGAATTCCACCAGTATGAATCGCTAAAATTCTACTCTGTTCTGAAAAATAGTTCTTTTTAATTAAATCAACAATTCCAAATAGCATTTTTCCTGTATAAATTGGATCTAACTGTATGCGTGTTTCATCTTTAAATTGATTTATAAATTCAATTAAATCTGAATCATACTTTGCATAGCCGCCAAAATGATAGTCATGTATGAAGTCCCAATTATCTTTTTGGTTGATAAATGGCGTTATTTCTTTTCTTAAAAAATCACCTTTTAAAGCTGGGAAACCCAATACTTTTTGAGTATTATTTGCTGCGTTTATCAAACCAGAAATGGTCCCTCCAGTTCCAACAGCAACACAAATGTAATCAAAATCAGCTTCCTCTTTGGTTAGCATCTCTTCACATCCTTTGACCGCTAATTTGTTCGTTCCTCCTTCTGGAATTAGATAAAAATCTCCAAATTTCAATTCTAAAGATTCAATAAAAGAGGGTGCTGTTTTATTACGATACGCTTCTCTCGTTACAAAATGAAAAAACATTCCGTTGGCATGCGCTTCTCTTAAGGTTGCATTTGTTGCAATGGTTTTATCTAGATCTTTGGCAAGTTCTTCGCCTCTAATAACCCCAATAGTTTTGAGTCCTGCCATTTTACCTGCAACGGCGACAGCCACAATATGATTCGAAAAAGCACCTCCAAAAGTTAAGATCTTGTCTTGTTCTAACTTTTGGGCTTCTACTATATTATACTTTAGTTTTCTGAATTTATTTCCTGAAACAAATGGGTGAATTAAGTCTTCTCTTTTTACAAACAGCCGAATGTTCTTCTCTTTTAAAATAGACAAATAAACTTCTTGATTTTCTGTTTCTATTTGAGAGCTAAACATAAAGTACCGTTACGAGATCACTAAAACTTTCTCTTCAACCTTCTCCCAATCTGTCATTAACAAATCTACTTTTGCTTTTTTAGCTTTGTAGTTCTCAAAGAAATTAGGTCTTGCAGAAACTGCATCATAATTCTGAGCCAATTCTAAATCTGCTTTTTCAATTTCAGATTCTAATGTTGCTATTTCAGATTCTATTTTAGATAATCTATTCTTTAGTTTTTTAAGCTCTTTTTCATCTGCTTTACTCAACTGATAATCCTCTTTTTTAGAAGAAGTTTTATCAACTTTTACAACAGTTCTTTTTTCTGCTTCACGCATATTTTCCATTTTATGCTGCTCTAAAAAATAATCAATATCTCCTAAATATTCTTTAATTACCTTGTCTTTAAATCCGTAAACTGTATCTGTTAATCCCTGTAAAAAATCTCTATCATGCGACACCAAAATTAAGGTACCATCAAAGTTTTTTAAGGCTTTTTTCAATACACTTTTAGAAGCCATGTCTAAGTGATTTGTAGGCTCATCCATTATCAACACATTAAATGGCGATAATAATAGTTTACACAATGCCAAACGGTTACGTTCTCCTCCAGAAAGCACTTTTGCTTTTTTATCTGCGGCATCACCGCCAAATAGAAAGGAACCTAACATATCCCTTACTCTTGATCGGTTAGAATCTGTTGCTGCATCTTCCATAATTTGCAAAACAGTTTGTTCTGGCGGCAAATGCTCTGATTGATTTTGGGCAAAATACCCAATCTCTACATTATGCCCTAACTTTAAATGACCTTCAAAAGGAATGTCTCCAACCATCATTTTTGCCAAGGTAGATTTTCCTTGTCCGTTTTGACCAACAAAAGCAATTCTACTATTTCTTTCAATCAATAAATCTACATTTTCAAGTACGTGTTTATCTCCGTAACTTTTACTCATGTTTTCTGCTTCAACAACAATTTTACCAGGCTCTTTAGAAATTGCAAAACGAATATTCATCGCTGCATTATCATCTTGATCTACTTCAATCAGCTCTACCTTATCTAACTGTTTCATTAGCGATTGCGCCATTGAAGCTTTACTTGCCTTCGCTTTAAATTTATTTATTAAATGCTGTTTCTGCTTAATTTCTTTTTCTTGATTTTTCTGTGCTTGTAATTGCTTTTCTTTAATCTCTGCTCTCAATAATAAGAATTGAGAATATGGTTTTTTATAATCGTAAATCTGTCCTAAAGAAATTTCAATAGTTCTATTTGTTACATTATCTAAGAACATCTTATCATGCGAAACCAATACAATTGCACCAGAATACCCTTTTAAGAAGTTTTCTAACCAAATAATAGATTCAATATCCAAGTGATTTGTTGGCTCATCGAGCAACAGAATATCATTGTTTTGTAATAATAATTTTGCCAACTCTATACGCATTCTCCATCCTCCAGAAAAAGTATCCGTAAGCTTATCAAAATCTTCTCTTTTAAAACCTAAACCTTGTAAAATTTTCTCAGTATCACCTTGATAATTATAACCACCTAACAATTCATAACGCTCAGTTAGGTCTGTTAAGTCGATAATTAATTGGCTATACAATTCACTTTCGTAATCTGTTCTTGTTGCTAATTGATTGTTAATCTCATCTAGCTTTAGCTCAATTTCTTTAATTTCTTCAAAAGCTTGATATGCTTCTTCTAGAATGGTTCTTCCTTCAACAAAATCGATATCCTGACGTAAAAAGCCCATGTTGATATCTTTATCAAAAGCCATGGTACCACCGCTTGTTTCGATGTCTTTAGACAATACTTTTAAAAGCGTAGATTTCCCTGCTCCATTTTTCCCAATCAATCCAATTCTATCTCCTTTATTTAATTTAAAAGTAATTCCAGAAAACAAATCTGTTCCCATAAAAGAAACCGATAAATTATGTACGTTAAGCATGTGTTTTTTTGTAATTTTGTTTTTGCAAATCTACATTAAATAATTAAGGTAATAATGTTTAAAAAAGGAACAAAAAACTATAGTGTTTTTAACAATAAATGCCCAAAATGTCAAGAAGGAGATTTTTTTAAATATGCAGTTACCTACGCTCCTGGAAAAGTGACTAAAATTCACGAAAATTGCTCTAATTGCAATTTAAAATACATGATTGAGCCTTCGTTTTTTTACGGAGCGATGTATGTTGGTTACGGAATTACAGTTGCCACTTGTGTAATTACGTTTTTAATTTCTACGTTAATTTTCAAGCTTGATTTACTAGAGTCTTTTGCGGCAATAATAACTACAATCTTACTTTTAATACCTTTAAACCTTCGGTTATCTAGAATACTCTGGATAAACATGTTTATTGAGTTTAAGGGAGGAAGTCAAAAAGAAGGACTTTAATTAAATCTTTTAATGTCTATTTCTTTATCTAGCGCTTCTCCTTTTTCTAAATGATTGAAAAGGTTTTTAGCTACGGTTGGAGCAATCATTACTCCACGAGTTCCTAGACCGTTTAAAACTATTAATTGAGCGTATTCTGGATGGATACCAACCAAAGGTCTTCTACCCGCAACTGTAGGTCTTATCCCTGCAGATTGAGAAACAATAGTATATGGAACATTAATTACTTTCTTTAGTTTTTCCACCAACTCTTCTTTTCCTTCTTCAGATGGATTTGATGTTTTGTCGGACCAATTAAAAGTCGCTCCAACTTTATAGTTGTTGTCTCCTAAAGGCATTACAAAAAGTGTAGATTTCAATAAAAAATCAATATTTAATTCTGGTGCATGAATCGTCAATAATTCTCCTTTTGCTTCATTTAAAGGCAAATACTTAAAATACGGATTTTCTTTAATCCCAAATCCTTCACAAAAAACGATTCTTGACGCTGTAACATCTTTGTATTTTATGAAATCTTCCTCTAAATTTAATTGTTGATGTTCAAAATTTTCGAATCGGATTAATTGGCTGTCTTCAAGATAACTTCTATACGATTCTACTAGTTTTTTTGTGTCAATTCTACCTGTTTCATTTACATTCCCAAAACTAAAATCAGCTATAACTCCATGATACGTTTGAGTATCTAATTTTGGATTTAAATAATCTACAAGCTTTGGCTTGTCACAAGCTTCAAACCAAGTATTTTGATCTTCAATAGATTTAAAAACTTTTTTGATTACGAACTTCTCATCAATGAGTATATTTAGTTTTTCTTCAATACTTTTATAAAAAGGAAGTGCAACCTTTAATTGTTCTTGAGCATTCCAAACTGGTGTAAATCTTTTTAAAATAACAGGATTGTATACTCCACCAGCAACCAAAGAAGATGTTTGAGAATCATCTTCAAAAACCATAAATGTTTTTTTAGCCGCAATTAACTCTTCAACAAAAGCTAACCCAGCCAAGCCTAAACCAACAACAATATAATCTACTTTCATGCAGCAAAAATACACTAAAATAAAAAAGCGCTCTGAAATTCAGAGCGCTTTTTTATGTATTGAATTGATATTAATAATTCCACATATCAATTTCTCTATTTCTAATATTCTCTTTGATTCTATCTGCTTCTATCAATTGAAACATAGAATTACCTCTCACATAATCTGCAATATCACGATTTCCATACAGGTTTTCTTCTCTAATAATATTAAAGGAGAATCTACGTGCATTTAATAAATGATCAAATGAAATTGGATGAGAAGAATTTTTAGGATTAAACACTTTTGCATTGTGTAACACCTCTCTAGCAGAAGGGTAAAAAACCCAGAACAATTCGTATAAATTATCATCATCTATTTCAGAAACGCCTAATGTTTTTACATCTGGCCCTAATGGTGCAATAGCTAACAATCTATACTTTAACTCTCCTTGTCTCTTGTCAAAATACCACATTCCTTTAATTTTAAAAGCGGTAACATCTTCCGTACTAATTCTAAAAGTATCAATATTTGATCCTTCTTGACGCACATTAATAAGCAAGTTTTCAATTTCTTGCCTTGTTATCTTACTGTTAAAAAATGAATCAGAATATGCTTCTTTAATTTTTCCGGTTTTAAGGCCTTTATATAGTGTATCAAATAAAGAACGACGATCCTTAGAAACATTTATAGTATCTATAGGATAGTAATACGGAAGGTTAATTTTTTGATTTAAATCTATTATTTCCCAAACTACTTTTGACCACAGAATATCTCTATCATTAATATAACCATAAGAAAATGGTGAATCATTATCAGCAGCTATCTGTTCCTTTGTCTTTTTACCAATTTCACCTACCTCTGTAGAATTTAATAAATTGGCTTGTGCATTCACAACTCCAGAAGTTATAAATACTAAAAAAACGATAAAATAAATTTTCTTATACATACTTTTTAATTAATCTTAATTAGAAACCTCTATAATGATAGGTAGTACTTTATTAAGCTTGTAAGAAGTGTTATTTTGTATAACAGCTTCAATATCAAAAATTGTTATTTGATCTCCTCTACGAGCTCTAGCCAAGACCCTTTTGGCCGCTGCATTAAAAACGGTACCGCTAACTGTAACTGCTAACTGACCAGGTACTTTAACTGTAAATTTATTAACTCTTAATTTTAAATCAAAAACAAAATCTGGCAAACCAGCACTAATCGTAGCTCTACCAATACTTGTTTTTGGCATTCTTACAACTCCAAATTCTCCTCTTATCATACCCATAGCAGTTGGAATGTCCTTCACTCTAAACTTCTTAGGCGAATTCACTTTTTTTCCACTACTTAAGGTTGCGCTAACATTAACTGTTAACTCAGTTCCTCTTCCTGGCTTAATAATCCAACCTGAACCTCTTTTAGTTATTAAACCACCTGTAGTTCTAACAATCAATTTGTTACTACTTACTCCTGGTAATGATATAGAAACAGGGTTATCTACTCCACGGTATACAACATTCATTGCATCTGCAGAAATCACTACATCATTCGGTTCTGGTATTACGGTATAACTACTTTCAAAAGGTATATCTTCTGGCTTACCGTCTTGAATAAAAGTAATTACACCTTTTATAGTTTTTTCTCCAACACTACCTGCAGCCATGTTCAATAATACCTGTCCATCTTTAACACTCTTAGTAATATCTCTTCCGTTCATAGTTACCTTACTCGGTATCAAATTTGAATCGTACCTACCAAGTACAACTTGTCCAGTAACTTTTTCATCTGAGAAATATGCCGTTTTATCTAGACGAACAATACCTTTATAGTTGTTAGTTGTCAACTTACTATCACTTTCTAATTGACCTCCCAACAATGAAGATAAAATATCATTTTCTGTATTTTTAATATTCGCTTGTAGCTTCGTGAAGTTTGTCAATGATGCTACCATTGGAAAACCTTCGAATCTATGTTTTAACCAAGGAATATTCCCTTTACTATCTGTGTTAAACCTTTTATTCACAATACTTGTCAGTGTTCCATAATCTGAACCTAATACAGTAACTACACCATCCTTATAAGAATTGATTCTATCAACAAATTCTTTTCCTTTTACGGTAAAGCCATCTCCTTTGAAAAAATAAGCATCTAAAAAATCTGTTTTGTCCATAGATTCATAGTCACTCTTATCCTCTATCTTTTCAATCATCTCAGTTTTTAAGCCTTCTAAGTATACGTAATAATCTGTTGACAGAGATTTTATTTTATCTGCTTTAACTTTTAATAGTCCAAATTTTTCTACTTGATCTTGAGCCTTAGTATCTAAATTCTCATAAGAATTTTTATTCTTTAATGATAGAGATTTATTACTTTCTACTAAATCTTCATTAATAAATCCGAATGCTGATAAAACCTCTTTACTCATATTCATTGCTAACATTGCAATAAACACAAGGTACATTAAGTTTATCATTTTTTGCCTTGGGGACATTTTTCCTCCTGCCATATCTAATTAGTTTTTAGTTATAAATGCGCACTAATTATTTGTTTGACATTGCAGAAAGCATGCCACCATATACTCCATTAAGAGAAGACATATTTGAAGTCAATGTTTCCATTTGTTCTTTTAATTTTTCTGAATTCTCAGCAAGAAAACTATTTAATTCAGCTTGGTTGTTTGCTTTATCCAGCTGTACCTGATACAATCCATTTAAAGATTCCATCTGCGTAGCAGCTATAGACATCTGCTCATTATAATTATTTGTGCTAGAAATAGTTTCTGAAACAGTTGATAAGCCGTCTGCAGCTCCTTTAAAACTTTTAATACTGTTTCCTAAACTAGAAATCAAAGTACTGTCTAATTTTGCTTCTTTTAATAAATCATCTAACTTTTGAGACAACATTCCGGTTGCTCCATCACCATATCCTTTTGCGTCTCCTAACTCAGGATACACTTTTGTCCAATCTAAATCATCATCAACAGGTTCAAATGCAGAGATGGCAAATACAATTGCTTCAACTACTAAACCGATTGTTAACATTATTCCACCAGAAATTTCAAATAGACCAAAAAAATCTAAATTAAAATGTTGAATTTTAAATAAAGCTCCAATAATTACGATTGCGGCCCCTAAACCGTAGACCATATTCATAATTTTTTTACTTTTTTTTGACTGTGCCATAATTTTTATTTTGAGAGGGTTAATTAATTTTATTTATTCTATTTTCCGTAAATCTCACCAAGGTAATTTTGTACTGTTCTAAAGCCAATGTAGCTTCTTGCAGTATCTCCATATTCATAATCTCTAGAACTTACTTCTAGGAAGTATGCAACATCTTTCCAAGATCCTCCACGGATTATTTTTCTTTTATTAGCACTGTCTTCTACATTGGGATTCATTGTAGAACCCATATAGTAAGATGCCATGTTGTATGATGATTTTGTCCATTCGGATACGTTCCCTGCCATATTATACAGTCCGTAATCATTTGCATTAAATGATTTGCCTTCCATAGTGTATAATGCACCATCTACTGCATAATTTCCTCTTACTGGTTTAAAGTTTGCTAAAAAACATCCTCTATCACTTGTTGTGCTTGGTCCGCCCCAAGGATATTTTGAAAAATCTAAACCACCTCGAGCTGCGTATTCCCATTCTGCTTCGGTAGGCAACCTAAAGTTTGAAACTAAAACTGTATTTTTTCTTGACTTTAAATAATCATTCTTATATTTTGTTCTCCAGCTACAAAAAGCTTCTGCTTGATACCAGTTTACACCAACTACAGGGTAATCTCCATATGCTTGATGATGAAAATAATTTTGATGCATTGGGTCATTGTAAGAGTAATTAAAATCTTTTACCCAAACTGTTGTATCTGGATAAATATTAATCATTTCTGTACGTAAAAAATCTTTTCTATTACCACCTTTTTTTGCTGCAACAGAGTTATCAAACCAAGAATACCTATAATTTAAAAACTTATTATTAAAGCTTCTATTTCCATTTATCGCTTCATCTTTCTTTAAATATAAAGAATCCATTACTTCTACATAGTTGACATCTGGATACTCGTTTTTATTCCAAAAAAGATCAATATCTTTTTTTAATGGTCTTAAAGAATCTAAACCTCCTCCAATATCATAATAGTTCTCTAACATGTATTTTTGATATGGGGTTGCATCTGTGGTGTCTATAACAGCAAAAGAATAATCGTGAATACCTCCTGACAAAGGTGTTCCATCTGTATTTCCATCAGAAATCATATTGACTTCAGCAGCTTTGTATGCTAATTTTGTTCTTACTACAGAATCTTTTACCCAATGTACAAATTGCTTATACTCGCTATTCGTAATTTCGGTTTCATCCATATAATATGAACGAACGGAAACAGTTCTTGTAGGTGTACTTAGTGTTCCCTTAACATCTTCCTCTTGCTTACCCATAGTGAAAGAACCACCCGGAATTAATGTCATTCCCGTTGGTTTTTCTGCAAACCACTTCCTTTTAGAATTAACACCTGTCAATTCTCCTCTATCATTAGAACCACAGCTGTTAAGCATAGTTACTATCAGTGCAAATAATGCTACTCTCTTCATAATTTATATAATATCTTTCCTCAAAAAGTTCGTAAACCTATTCTTTTTTTTCATAAAAACCAATCGTTTTTAGTACTTTAAATATAATACATTAGGTTACATAAACTTCTGATTTAACTTTTTACATTAGTTTCCTTAAGGCTTTATACCACCGTTCTGGTATTTTTTGCTCCGTAGCTTCCAAATAGTCTTGGTAAGTACAAGGTATTAACGCATGTCTTTTGTATTTATTATTAGTTAAAATATTTATCTCCATCCACCATCTTCCACTTTTATCACTTTTATAAAAATTTATTGGATCATCGTTCTCTACCAAAACAATAAATTTCTGGTAAGATTCCTTAGTGCTAAACGGATAATCTTTTGCTCTAAAATTCACCCCTTCAATAAAATACCAAATTACCTGAGCAATTAAATGCGCTGTTTGATTATTGGTATCATATCTTGGATTATATTCATAAATCCCGAATGAAGTAACCTTATCACTTATCCCTGCGTATCTCGAAATCGCACACATTTCCTCTCCATAAAAACCATTAGGAGAACAATTATTATTTGCTGGAGCTTCACTTTGTCGAATTGCACCAATGTCTATACTTACAACATCAGCATCTCTCATAATAGGTTCAACTTTTGTTAAGTCTTTTACTTCTCCTAAGCGAAAAGCATCAAAAAACAAACTTTTAAGCAAGTCTAATTCCTCTTGAGAATTGTAATATGTTTGATACCCAATATTGCTAAAATTAAATAGATTATTTGGTTGATCCATTACAATTTTACTTAAGTATGAACGTGAATTCAACTCATCTTCTACAGAACCTATATCAAATTTACTATCTACAGAAACAATATTAACTGTCTGTTCTAAAGAATCATACGCCCTGTAATTAGCATAGGTTATATCCTGACTACCTCCAATGATTACTGGAATAATGTTGTTTTTAAGTAAATATGTAGTTAACGTTGACACAGCAAAATAAGTGTCTTCTACTGTGTTTCCTTTTTCAATATTTCCTAAATCAGCAATAGTAGTGTGCCAGTTTCCAGGAAACAACTGATACAAATGTTTACGAATAGCTTGTATGTTTTCACCACATCCAAGATTATCTTCTGCATTTCTATCTTCAAGGACTCCAAAAACAGCTATTTGAACATTCTCTAAATCTGGAAAACCATTTTGAGTTGTATGTACCCTAATATTTCTACCCAAACTTTGTGCAGATTGTAGCACCAAGTGAGCAATGATCGTATCTTTTATAGGGGTTAAGAAGTCGAAATTCATTTACTTTTTATCGTTTAGAATATGAATGCAATATAACTAATTGCTATTTCTTTTTAGTGGGTTTTTTCTTTGTAGTTTTTTTCTTTGGTGCTTTTGCTGCAATAATCCCCTCTACTTCCTCTAAAGTCAACTCTTTAGCATTGGTTGTTTTTGGCATTTCAATCTTTACTTTTCCTTTAAGAATATTGAATCTGCCCCAACGAGCTTTCTCTACTCTAATACCAGCTTCTTCCCAATTATGAATTACTTTTTCTATCTCTTTACGTTTTTTGTCTTCTATTAATTCAACAATATTATCGTAGGTAAGATTATCGTAGTCGTATTTTTTATTTACGTTGATAAAAATGCTATTCCACTTAATAAATGGACCAAAACGACCTACTCCTTTTTGAACAGGTAAGTCTTCATATTCAGCAACGGGAGCATCTGCTTCTTGTTTTGCAACAATTAATTCTGTAGCTCTTTCTAAATCGACTTCCATTGGATTCTCTCCTCTATCTAAAGAAACATACATCGCACCAAACTTAATATAAGGTCCAAATCTACCATTAGAAACAATTACTTCTTCTGCTTCATACGTTCCTAAATTCTTAGGCAACAAAAATAAATCCAATGCCTCTTTTAAGGTTATTGTTCCTAAATTTTGATCTTTTAGTAAACTAGCAAATAGTTTCTCTTCATCCTCTCTATCTCCAATTTGTGCCATTGCACCAAATTTCCCTAAACGAACTAAAACTGTTTTCCCTGTTTCTGGGTGATCTCCTAGAATACGTTCTCCACTTTCTCTTTCTGCATTTTCAGAAACAAAAGTTACTGTTGGATGAAATTCATTATAGAAACCTTTAATCATTTCAATCCAATCTTCAGTTCCTTCAGAAATATCATCAAAAGAAGATTCTACTTTCGCTGTAAAACCGAAATCTAAAATGTTAGAAAAATTCGCTACTAAAAAGTCAGTAACAATATTCCCAATATCTGTCGGAATTAACTTCCCTTTATCAGAACCTGTTTTTTCAGACAAAGAAGTACTTACAACGGTTCCTGCTTTTAACAAAAACTGTTCATAATTTCTTTCTACTCCTTCAGTTTCTCCTTTTTCTACATACCCTCTTCTCTGAACTGTAGAAATTGTTGGCGCATATGTAGACGGTCTACCGATCCCTAATTCTTCTAGTTGTTTTACCAAAGAAGCTTCTGTAAATCTATATGGTGGGCTTGTAAAACGCTCAGTTGCCGTAATAAACTCGTAAGACAACCCTTCACCTACTTTTAAGTTTGGTAACATTCCAGCTTGCTCCTCCTCGTCATTATCAACCCCCTCTAAATATACTTTTAAAAAACCATCAAACTGAATCATCTCTCCGTTAGCGGTAAAGATTTTATCATTTTGAGAATTGGCTATTTTCACATTGGTACGCTCTAATTTGGCATCGCTCATTTGAGAAGCAATTGTTCTTTTCCAAATCAAATCATACAAACGATCTTGATCATATTCTATACTTACAGAATGAAGCTTCATCTCTGTAGGTCTAATTGCCTCATGGGCTTCTTGCGCTCCTTTTGATTTCGTTTTAAAAACTCTTGGATTGCTATATTCAGCTCCGTAACTTTCTGTTATTTCTTCTTGAGCAGCTCCTCTTGCATCTTCAGATAAATTTAAACTATCTGTTCTCATATAGGTTATCAAACCTGCTTCATACAAACGTTGTGCAACCTGCATCGTTTTAGCAACAGGATATCCTAACTTCCTAGAAGCCTCTTGTTGTAATGTTGAGGTTGTAAATGGTGCAGCTGGTGATTTTTTCGCTGGCTTTTTCTGTAAATCTTCAATATTAAAATCTGCGGCAGCAGCTGATTTCAAAAACTTTTCAGCTTCCTCTCTTGTATCGAAATTCTTCGGAATTGAAGCTTTAAATGTTTTTCCGTTTGTATTTGAAAACTGCGCTACAACTTTATAATGAGCCGTAGTTTTAAACTCCTGGATACTACGTTCTCTTTCAACAATTAAACGTACCGCAACAGATTGTACTCTTCCTGCGGATAACCCTCCTTTCACTTTTCTCCAAAGCACTGGTGATAATTCATACCCAACCAATCGATCTAATACTCTACGCGCTTGTTGCGCATTTACCATATTGTAGTCGATATCTCTTGGATTATCAACAGCTTTTAAAATAGCTTTCTTTGTTATCTCATGAAAAACAATACGTTTTGTATTCTCATCAGTCAATTTTAATTGCTCTTTCAAGTGCCATGCAATTGCTTCTCCTTCTCGATCCTCATCACTTGCTAGCCAAACAGTATCTGCTTTTTTAGCTAGTGCTTTCAATTTCTTTACAATTGCTTTTTTATCATCTGAAACAATATACTCTGGCATAAAATCGCCGTCAACATTTATTCCTAATTCTTTGGATGGTAAATCTGCTATATGACCAAAACTAGATTCTACTTGAAAATCTTTTCCAAGAAACTTCTCTATTGTTTTTGCTTTTGCTGGTGACTCTACTATTACTAAATTCTTTGCCATAAATATTCTCAATTGAAATAGTTACTCCTTATATATAAAGGTAATTTCAGATTGCAAAAGTAGGAAGTTTTTTTTTATATCAAATTTTTTGATCTCTTTTTGATGCATTTAAACACATATTTAATCGTTAAATTTCTGCCAATTTGTCACAAAATATAGAATTTGGTTGTATCTTTGCCCTTTATTTTTAATATGAATATGGAACAAATCGAGAAGATTATAGATGAAGATTTACAAGGAAAAGCGCTTGTAAAAGAAAATAAACCAGAAAACACAAAAAAACTTTTCATAGAAAGCTATGGCTGTCAGATGAACATGAACGACAGCGAAATTGTAGCATCAATACTTGCTAATGAAGGTTTTAATACAACACAAAACTTAGAAGAAGCCGATTTGGTTTTGGTAAATACGTGCTCAATTAGAGAAAAAGCTGAGCTAACTGTAAGAAAACGTTTAGAAAAATACAATGCTGTAAAAAGGATCAACCCAAAAATGAAAGTTGGGGTTCTTGGATGTATGGCAGAAAGACTGAAAGAGAAATTTTTAGAAGAAGAAAAAATTGTTGATTTAGTTGTTGGACCTGATGCATACAGAGATTTACCTAACTTATTGAAAGAAATAGAGGCCGGTAGAGACGCTGTAAATGTTATTTTATCTAAAGATGAAACCTATGGAGACGTTTCTCCTGTTCGTCTAAACAACAATGGTGTATCTGCATTTGTATCGATTACTCGTGGTTGTGATAACATGTGTACATTTTGTGTAGTTCCGTTTACCAGAGGAAGAGAACGCAGTAGAGATCCACAAAGTATTTTAGAAGAAATACAATCAATGCACGATCTTAACTACAAAGAAATTACACTTCTTGGTCAAAATGTAGATAGCTTTTTATGGTATGGCGGCGGATTAAAGAAGGACTTTAAAAAGGCTTCAGAAATGGCGAAAGCCACAGCCGTAGATTTTGCGGAGTTATTAGATATGGCGGCAACTCGTTTTCCGAAAATGCGTTTTCGTTTTTCGACTTCTAATCCACAAGACATGAGTTTAGATGTAATTCATGTAATTGCGAAGCACAAAAACGTATGTAAATATTTGCACTTACCGGTTCAAAGTGGAAGTACAAATATGTTAAAAGCAATGAACAGGCAGCACACCAGAGAAGAATATATGGCGTTGATAGACAATGTTCTTAAAATTGTTCCAGAAATCTCTTTCTCTCAAGATATGATTGTTGGTTTTTGCGGTGAAACAGAAGAAGACCACCAAGACACATTGAGTTTAATGAAATATGTAAAGTACGATTACGGATACATGTTTTCGTATTCTGAAAGACCAGGAACATTAGCTGCCAAAAAAATGGAAGATGATGTGCCAGAAGCAATAAAGAAAAGAAGATTAGCAGAGGTAATTAAATTACAACGCGAGCATAGTTTATATAGAACACAACAGCATTTAGGTAAAACTGAAGAATTCTTAATTGAAGGAGAATCTAAAAAATCTGACTTGCACTGGAAAGCTAGAAACACACAAAATATGGTTGTTGTTTTTCTGAAAGAGCACTATAAAGTTGGAGATTTTGTAGATGTAAAGATAGAAGATTGTACTTCTGCAACTTTAAAAGGAACTGCAGTTTGTTATTCTGAAAATAATTAATTGTCTATGGAAAATTTACAAGTAGTAAAACAGCGATTCGGAATTATTGGAAACGACACTTTTTTAAATAGAGCTTTAGAAAAAGCAGTAAGAGTTGCTCCAACAGATATTTCTGTATTAGCTACAGGTGAAAGTGGTGTTGGAAAAGAAAATATTCCTAAAATCATTCATCTATTATCACATAGAAAACATGCAAAATATATTGCTGTAAACTGTGGTGCTATTCCAGAAGGAACGATTGATAGTGAACTTTTTGGCCACGAGAAAGGAGCTTTTACGGGAGCTATATCAAATAGAAAAGGATATTTTGAAGTTGCCGATGGAGGTACAATTTTCTTAGATGAAGTTGGTGAATTACCTTTGACAACTCAAGTACGTTTATTGCGTATTTTAGAAAATGGTGAATTTATTAAAGTTGGTTCTTCTGAAGTTCAGAAAACCAATGTGCGAATTGTAGCTGCTACAAATCTTAAGATGGACACTGCCATTCAAAAGGGAAAGTTCAGAGAAGATTTATACTACAGATTAAGTACTATTGAAATTTCACTTCCACCGTTAAGAGAGCGAAAAGAAGATATTCATTTATTGTTTAGAAAATTTGCTGCAGATTTCGCTCAGAAATACAACATGCCTACCATTAGACTTACAGAAGAAGCTGTAAAAATATTATCTAATTATCGTTTTCCTGGAAACATTAGACAGCTAAGAAATATTGCTGAACAAATTTCTGTGGTTGAAGAAAACAGGCTGATTACTCAAGAAAAACTGATTCAATATTTACCAAATAACAGAGGGAATTTACCTGCTATTATTGGAAGTTCTTCAAGCTCAACTAGTGATTTCGCAAATGAACGCGACATCATGTACAAGATTCTATTTGACATGAGAAATGACATCAACGATTTAAAAAAGTTGACGTTAGATATTATGAAAAGTGGCAACCTCGATAAAACCAAAGAAGAAAATCGTCAACTGATAGAAAAGATTTACCAAGAACAAAGATCTTCTGAATCTGGTAATGTAGAAGTGGTTCAAATTCCACAAAACGCGACAAAAGAAAATCAAAATACATACGATTATATTGAAACTATTGAAGAGGATGAATCTCTTTCTCTACAAGATAAAGAAGTTGAAATGATCAAAAAATCACTTGAAAAGAACAATAATAAAAGAAAACTAGCAGCGCAAGAACTTGGTATCTCAGAAAGAACATTATACAGAAAAATTAAACAATACGATTTGTAAAACATTCTTTTGTTTATCTTTGAAATCCTTATGAAAAAACTACTCTACATTGCAACATTCATTATTAGTTCTACATTCATAATTTCTTGTGGCGCGTATTCTTTTACTGGCGGAAGCACTGGTAAAGCAAAAACAATTCAGATAGATTTTTTTAGGAACAACGCTCCATTAGTAGAACCTTCATTAAGTCAAAAATTCACACAAGAATTGCAAGATTTATTCGCTACACAAACAAATTTAATTCCGAATAAAAATAGTGGAGACCTACATTTTGAAGGAGAAATCACTGATTACCGAATTACTCCAATGAGTGCAACAGCGCAACAAACTGCAGCTCAAAATAGGTTAACAATAACTATTAATGTTCGATATTTTAATATATTTATAGAAAAGGATAATTTTGAAAAATCTTTTTCTTTTTATTATGACTACCCAGCGAATACGCAATTAATTGGAGGACCATTAGACGCTGCTATAAATGAAATTACAGAAAGAATTACGCAAGATATTTTTAATGCATCAGTAGCAAAATGGTAATATAGATGATGAACACGAAAAGCTTTACTGAACTTTTAAAAACGCGTCAGCATATGAATTCTGAGAGTTCAGTCTATTTAACGTCTATTATTGATGAATATCCATATTTTCAAGCTGCGAGAGCAATTTTTCTTAAAAATTTAAAAAACAACGAGAGTTTTAAATACAATTCTGAATTAAAAAAAACAGCAGCTTACAGTACAGACAGAACTGTTCTATTTGATTTTATTACCTCAGCCGTTTTTACAAAAGAAAGAACAGAAATAAAAGAGGTACAACAACAGATAACCGAAAGAGATTCTATAAAAGAACCAATCGCTATTGAAGAAGAATTAGAAATTGGAAAGCCTATTTCATTTACTCAAACAGAAGGACACTCGTTTAATCAATGGCTACAAATATCGACTCATAAAAAAATTGTTAGAGAAGAAAATGAGCAACAAAATAAAGCCGACATAATAAACAGTTTCATCAAACAAAACCCAAAAATAAGTAAGGTTCCAAAAGATTCAGACAGGAAAGAAGTGAGCATCATTGAGAAACAAGATTCTTATTTAATGACAGAAACTTTAGCGAAAGTTTATTTAGAACAAAAAAAATACGAAAACGCAATCAAAGCTTACGAAATATTAAGTTTGAAATATCCAGAAAAAAGTGGTTTCTTTGCAGACCAAATTAAAAGAATTAGAATTTTACAAAATAAATAAATCATGAGTTATAACTTATTTTTAGTATTAATATTAATTGTAGCAGTCGCTTTAATATTAATTGTTATGGTACAGAACCCAAAAGGAGGAGGATTATCATCATCATTTGGAGGTGGTGGAGCACAATCAATGGGAGGTGTACAAAACACAAATAACTTTTTAGATCGTTCTACTTGGACATTAGCAATTTCTATGTTTGCCTTAATTTTATTAGCAAACTTTGCAATTCCTAGAGCAAAAAATAACAACCCACAGTTAGAGAATACATTAGAAAATGTAACTCCAACTCAAACAACTACTGCTCCGCTTTCTACTACAAAAGATAGCACAAACCAATAAGAGTAATAACAATATTTAAAAATGCCAACGTAAATGACACGTTGGCATTTTTTTATGCCTTAAGTTTACATCCAAAATCAAGAATTAGAAAGATTGTCAGCTTTTTTTTAACTGGCATAATTTCTGACTACACATAAAACAGAACTATTAATTAAATTAAAAAAGATATATAATGGCATTAAATATTAAACCATTAGCAGATAGAGTTCTTATTGAACCTGCTGCTGCTGAAACAAAAACAGCTTCTGGATTAATCATACCAGATAACGCAAAAGAGAAACCTCAAAAAGGAACTGTTGTTGCTGTTGGAACAGGAACAAAAAAGGAGCCTTTAACCGTAAAAGTTGGAGATACTGTTTTATATGGAAAATATGCAGGAACTGAATTAAAATTAGAAGGTTCTGATTATTTAATGATGAGAGAGAGCGATATTTTAGCAATTATTTAATTTAAAAAAAGAAACAAAATGGCAAAACATATAAAATTTGATATAGAAGCACGTGACGGTTTAAAACGTGGTGTAGATGCATTAGCAAATGCAGTAAAAGTAACATTAGGACCCAAAGGACGTAATGTAATTATCTCTAAAGCTTTTGGTGCGCCAACAGTTACTAAAGATGGAGTTTCTGTAGCAAAAGAAATTGAGCTAGAGAATGAGTTAGAAAACATGGGTGCTCAAATGGTTAAAGAAGTTGCTTCTAAAACCAATGATTTAGCTGGTGACGGAACAACAACCGCTACTGTATTAGCCCAAGCTGTTGTAAAAGAAGGGTTGAAAAACGTTGCTGCAGGTGCAAATCCAATGGATTTAAAACGTGGAATAGACAAAGCTGTCGCTGCAATTGTTGCTGATTTAAACAAACAATCTCAAGAAGTAGGTAACTCTTCAGAAAAAATAAAACAAGTCGCTGCAATTTCTGCGAATAATGATAATACTATTGGTGATTTAATCGCTACCGCTTTTGCTAAGGTTGGTAAAGAAGGTGTTATTACTGTTGAAGAAGCTAAAGGTATGGAAACGTATGTTGATGTTGTTGAAGGTATGCAATTTGACAGAGGATATTTATCTCCGTATTTTGTAACTGATGCAGATAAAATGATTGCTGATTTAGAAAATCCATATATTTTATTATTCGACAAAAAGATTTCTAACTTACAAGAAATTCTTCCAATTTTAGAACCTGTTTCACAAGCTGGAAGACCTTTATTAATTATTGCAGAAGATGTAGATGGACAAGCATTAGCAACTTTAGTAGTAAATAAATTAAGAGGTGGATTAAAAATTGCTGCAGTAAAAGCTCCTGGTTTTGGAGATAGAAGAAAAGCAATGTTAGAAGACATCGCTATTTTAACTGGAGGAACTGTTATTTCTGAAGAAAGAGGATTCTCTTTAGAAAACGCAACCTTAGACTTATTAGGAACTGCAGAAACAGTAACTATTGACAAAGATAATACTACAATAATAAATGGTTCTGGAGATGCTGATAGTATTAAAGCTAGAGTGAATCAAATTAAAGCTCAAATAGAAACTACAACTTCTGATTACGACAAAGAGAAACTACAAGAACGTTTAGCCAAGCTAGCTGGCGGTGTTGCAGTTTTATACGTTGGTGCTGCTTCTGAAGTAGAAATGAAAGAAAAGAAAGACAGAGTTGATGATGCTTTACATGCAACAAGAGCTGCTGTTGAAGAAGGTATTGTTGCTGGTGGTGGTGTTGCTTTAGTGCGTGCTAAAAAAGCATTAGAAACAATTACGACTGAAAACTTAGACGAAACTACAGGTGTACAGATTATTAATAAAGCTATTGAAGCTCCATTAAGAATTATTGTTGAGAATGCTGGAGGTGAAGGTTCTGTAGTGTTGAACAACGTTTTAGAAGGTAAAAAAGATTTCGGTTACGATGCTAAGTCTGACAAATATGTAGACATGTTGAAAGCTGGTATTATAGACCCTAAAAAAGTAACTCGTGTAGCGTTAGAAAATGCTGCTTCTGTTGCTGGAATGATTTTAACTACTGAATGTGCATTAATCGACATTAAAGAAGACAATCCAATGCCTCCAATGGGTGGTGGTGGTGGAATGCCAGGAATGATGTAATGGCAATCTTGCTCTTCACAAAATTCACAATCTTAAACTAAGATAACAAAGAAGCCACGAAAATTTTCGTGGCTTCTTTATTTTATATAAAAATTAGTGTAAAAATATTCTGCTCTTAAATAATCCATTTCTCCAGATGGCTTTATAAAAAAGCTTTTCCTGTGATGATTAAATAACAGCCCTGTGCTTTTATCATAAGACACGTTTTTAATCATACTTATTCTAGCCCCGTGAACCACCTTTGTAGCAACTAATTGATATGTTTTTGTTTCAAAATAGTAAAACCATTTATCTGATATCTCAGTATCGTTTGTGTAGCCAACCTGAATAACATACGT
>JBLFXB010000010.1:0-37955 GCA_047611925.1 Polaribacter sp. | reverse complement strand
ATCATTTTTGCGATAACCAAAAGGTTATTTTCGCAAAACTCATAATCAAAAAGAATTACGTTGCCGGTTTATAATCTTTCTTATCGATGATCATTTTTGCGATAATTTCTTTTAAAATTTCAGAAGTACCACCACCGATAGGCCCTAATCTACTATCTCTAAGCAATCTCGCTAACGGGTAATCTTCCATATAACCATAACCACCTAACATTTGTAAACTATCATAAATAACAGAATCTGCCATTTTAGTAGATAGCAACTTAGACATACTTGCTTCTTTAACTACATATTGTCCATCGTTTAATCTCTTTGCTACAGAGTAATTAAACTCTTTACACATCTCTACTTCACTTGCCATTTCTGCAACCTTATGACGCAATGCCTGAAACTTATCTAATGATTTTCCAAAAGCTTGTCTTTCACTTAAATAGTTTACAGCATAATCAACAGCATACTCTGCTCTTGCATGCGCATTGATTCCCATTATCAAACGTTCTAAAGCAAAATGCTGCATAATATACGGAAAGCCCTTTCCTTCTTCTCCCATTAAATTCTCAACTGGAATTACAACATTGTCAAAAGCAA
Organism: Polaribacter sp.; assembly: GCA_047611925.1. Classification (GTDB taxonomy): domain Bacteria; phylum Bacteroidota; class Bacteroidia; order Flavobacteriales; family Flavobacteriaceae; genus Polaribacter. The sequence goes on along the minus strand of JBLFXB010000010.1, from coordinate 37,370 downwards.
TTTCTCCTGTATCTGAAGCTCTCCACCCTAACTTATCTAATTTAATAGAAGAGATTCCAGGAGTAGTTCTATCTACCACAAAAATACTCATTCCATTATATTTATCCTCTGGATTTGTTTTTGCTGCTACAATTAAGTAATCAGAATACACACCGTTCGTAATAAAAGTCTTTGATCCATTTAGCACATATGTATCTCCCTTTTTAACAGCAGTTGTTCTCATTCCTGCCACATCAGAACCTGCAAAAGGTTCAGTAATACACAGACAGCCTATTTTCTCACCTTCAATACTCGGCGTTAAATATTCTTTTTTAATTCTGTCATCACCTTCCTTAGTTAAGTGCGTCATTGCCAAATATGCATGTGCCCACATAGCTGCTGCAAATCCGCCAGAATTAATTTTCTGTAATTCTTCTAAAAAAATAACTGTGTAAAAAAGATCTAAATTCAATCCACCATATTCTTCTGGAGAGTTCAATCCGAAATAGCCCATTTCTCCAAACTTTTTCCAGATGAATCGGTCAATAGTTCCGGTCTTTTCCCATTTATCTATATGTGGCACTGCCTCTTTTTGTAAGAAATCACGAAAACTAATTCTAAAAGCCTCATGCTCTTCTGTAAAGTACATGCTATTCATAGTTTAAATATTTTTTAGTAGTTTATTTTGCTTCCAAATATAAAACTATTCTGTCGAATTTATCCTCAGGAAAACCTTCAATATTTTTTAATTCTTCGATTGACTGCAATTCAGCAACTTCATCTTTAAACTGAAAGATTTTTTTACACAAATCATAATTAATATAAGGAATAGAAAGCACCTCTTTAAAAGAAGCGGTATTCACATTCATCTTTTCTATTACAGGTTTCTCTTTTATTGAAAAAACGCTGAAGATATCAGAAGCTGTTTCTTTTTCTAATTTCCAAACCTCTAACAATTGACTTTTAAATGTAAACCCTTTAATTCGTTTTCTGTATTTAATTATTCTTTGTGCTAAGAACACATTCACGCCATTTATGCTTTGTAAGTCTTGAATAGTTGCTGTGTTTAAATTTGAAGTAGATATTCTTATAACAGTCTGTTTGCTATTAATACGAGCACTATTCTTTGTTTTATTCTGATGAACAATCCAATCTGGAAATTTAAAATAAGGAGAAATAGCATCGAGTAAACTATCTGAAATTTTTGTTACTTTTTGAAATTGACTGGCTGAATTGATAAATTTATTTTGTTTTCGAAAAACCAACAACCTATCTATCTCTTCAATAGACATTCCGAGTTGAGCTCCTTTATAATCTGTTATATAACTAGGGTTGAAAGGGTATGTTTTTGGTTTTCTTTTTTCAATCTCAATCTTCTTTAAAGAATCTATTTGACTTTGTAAACGCTGGACTTGAGTATCTGGTAACGGTTTTTCGTTGTTAGAAAAATCAACAAAAGAAGAAAGTATTTGTAATAGCACTATTAGTAACAGTAAAAATAAAACCCCATTTCTTTGGCTTTTGTTATACCAGAAATGGGGTTTTACTATTTTCATTATATACTATTTACATTATGCATTTGTTCTTATTGCATCTGTATATCTTTTCAATTGTTTTTTAACAACTGGAAATAGGAAGAATAATCCAACCATGTTAGGAAACACCATTGCAAAAATCATTGCATCTGAGAAGTCCCAAATAGATTTCATACTTGCTGCTGCTCCAATTACCACAAAAATTAAGAACAATAATTTATATGCCATATCAGCTGCTTTCCCTCTACCGAATAAGAATTTCCATGCTTGTAATCCATAATAAGACCAAGAAATCATTGTAGAAACTGCAAACAATACTACCGCTACAGTTAAGAACACATTAGAATAAGGAATATATTCTGCAAAGGCTTTAGATGTAATTCCGGCTCCTTCATAAGAAACACCATCAATTAATACAGCTCCTGCTCCATCTCCTCCATATTGGAAAACTGTTGCCCCTGAAGCATCTCCTCCAAAGTTAAAGATAATAATAACTAAAGCGGTCATCGTACAAATTACTATTGTATCGATAAATGGCTCTAATAAAGCAACCAATCCTTCTGATGCTGAATATTTAGTTTTTACTGCTGAATGCGCAATAGACGCAGAACCTGCTCCTGCTTCATTTGAAAATGCAGCTCTTTTAAAACCTACTAACAAGACCCCAATAAACCCTCCAACTCCAATTGCTGTTGGATTAAAAGCTTCTCTAAAAATCAAAGAAAATGCATCATCAATTAAAGAAAAGTTAGCACCTAATATATATAAACAAGCTAACACATACAATCCTGCCATAAATGGAACAACTTTTTCTGTTACTTGAGCAATTCTTTTAATTCCTCCAATAATTATAATACCAACTAAAATTGCTAATACTACTCCAATCCATGCACCTGCTGCAGTACTATCTAATCCTAATAATTCTTTTAATACAACTGTTGCTTGATTAGACTGTGCAGCGTTACCTCCACCAAATGATCCACCAATACAGAAAATAGCAAAAATTACTGCTGTTATTTTCCCTAGCATTCCGAATCCTCTTTCTTTCAATCCTTTACTAATATAATACATTGGACCACCATAAACAGTTCCGTCTTCTCCTACATCTCTATATTGAACTCCTAATGTACATTCTACAAATTTTGTAGACATTCCTAAGAACCCACAAATCACCATCCAGAAAGTTGCTCCAGGACCACCAAGTGCAATTGCCAATGCAACACCTGCAATGTTTCCATTACCTACTGTTCCAGAGACTGCGGTAGCTAATGCTTGGAAGTGTGTTACTTCTCCTTCTGCACTTTCATCCTTAATAGTTCCTTTTAAATCACCATCAATTGCTAATGCAGCATCTCCTGCTCCGTGATGATCTAAATCATCATATTTTCCTCTAACTACATTGATTGCAGTTTTAAAATGAAAAATATTTGGAAACTTAAAATAAACTGTAAAAAATAACGCACTACCAACTAATAAAAGAAGTACAAATGGAATTGTTACACTTTCACTTTCGTAGATTGGAAAGAAAATCACACTGCTGAAAAAATCTGAAATCGGAGCAAAGGCTTCGTCAATTTTTTGATCTAAACCTTTTTCTTGAGCAAACGTAAACATTGGAATTGCTAAAAACAGCAACGATAGAAACTTTTTCTTCATAATATATAAGTTAGTTTATTTATTTAGTTGACCGCAATATCATCAAAAATTGAGCTTTTGACAACTTTTATCCGTTAAATATGAATTTTACATCAATTTCAGTTTAAATCTTTGCAAATCCTCTTTAAAGGTTTTTGGGTAAAAATCTAAAACAGTATTTGTTTTAGACAAATCAAAACCTGTTTTTGCTGGTCTTGGTGCTGCTTGATTTAATGTTGCTGTAGAAATTGGCTTGATCAAGGTTGTATCTAAGTGAAAAGCAATAGCAACTTCTTGAGCAATCTCATAAATACTTAATAATTGACTGCTAGAAATATTAAAAACTCCTTTAGCCTTTTTATCGATTGATAATTTACACGCCATTGCTAAATCTTCTACATACGTTGGTGTTCTGTATTGATCATCTACAATGGTAATCTCTTTTTGCTGCTCTAAAGACTCCTTTACCCAAAGCACAATGTTACTTCTGCTCATATCGCTTACCAAACCATACACCAATATGGTTCTTAAAATTGTAAAATTTATTGTTGATTTTTGTAGTAATTGTTCAGAAAGAAGTTTTGTTTCTCCATAATAACTTAATGGATTTGGAATATCCTCTTCTGTATAACTTCCTTTTTCTCCATCAAAAATAAAATCTGTAGATATGTGAATTAAGTGTGCATTTATTTCTGAACATACGGCTGTTAAATACTGAACAGCGTTTACATTTAAGTCATAACATCCTTCTCTATCATTCTCACAAGCATCAACATTTGTCATTGCTGCAGTATTGATAATAAAATCTGGTTGAATTTTTAATAGGGCTTCTTTTACCTCTTCCTCTTTTGTTATATCAATATCGTGGTATTCAAAATCTTTTCTTCCACTTCTATTATCTCCTCTTGAAAACCCAAAAACGGTATAGCCTTCTTTTTCATTTAATAAAAGAGCAATTAAATTCTGCCCTAACAATCCATTACTACCTGTAATTACAACTTTCACTTGCATTAAAATAATTTTCTTAATTTAACAATTTGCTCTGGCCTACCTAAAACAATTAAGCTAGAATCTGCTATCAATTTTATAGACGCTTCTGGGTTGATAATGTAATTTCCTTCTGAGGCCTTAAAACCAATTACTCCAATAGCCATGAGTGAAAGTAAAAAGAATATTGCCTTATGAAATTTCGTTTTAAATTGTATCATTATAAATCAAAAACTGAACTACGTTTTGTGTAAACCATATCTTTTAAACGCAATACAAAAGCCAAGGTTAAATACAAACCAAAAGACAACCCAATAGTTACAAAAGAGAAGTAAATAAAGAACAGCCTTACGTTTAAGGCGCGCATTCCTAGCCTATCTGCAAGTCTTACAGAAACCGCAAATCCATGGCGTTCAAAGTAATATCTAACTGAATGTATAAAACTCATTAAAAATATTTATAGATGCAAGGTAGTATTTTAAGGCGAATTGATCTTGGGTTTTTAGTATAAAATAAATTGGTTTGTGTAACTTTGCTTTTTTCGTAAAATAACCACTTTGAAACAACAAGAATACATAGAAGTTTATGGCGCAAGAGCTCATAATTTAAAAAATATTGACGTAAAAATTCCACGAGAAAAACTCGTTGTAATTACTGGTTTAAGTGGTAGCGGAAAATCATCTCTAGCATTTGACACCATTTATGCTGAAGGCCAACGAAGATATATTGAAACGTTCTCTGCATATGCAAGACAATTTCTTGGCGGATTAGAAAGACCCGATGTTGATAAAATTGATGGCTTATCTCCTGTGATTTCTATTGAGCAAAAAACCACCAACAAAAGCCCAAGATCAACGGTAGGTACGATCACCGAAATCTATGATTTTTTAAGACTATTATTCGCAAGAGCTGCTGATGCCTACTCGTATAATACGGATGAGAAAATGGTGAGTTATTCTGATGAAAAGATTAAAGAGTTAATTCTATCAGACTTTCAAGATAAAAAAATTGCCGTTTTAGCTCCGTTAGTAAAGTCTAGAAAAGGACATTATAGAGAATTGTTTGAACAAGTTTCTAAACAAGGGTTTGTAAAAGTTCGTGTAGACGGAGAAATAAAAGAAATAGAAAAGGGAATGCGTTTAGACAGATACAAAACGCATGATATTGAAGTTGTAATTGACAGAATCGTTGTAAATAATTCCGTAGAAAAAAGACTAGAAGAGACTATTAAAACAGCTTTATATGCAGGTGATAATATTTTAATGGTTATTGATATTGAAACTAATATTCCAAGATATTTTAGTAGAGATTTAATGTGTCCTACAACAGGAATAGCATATCCAAACCCTGAACCAAATAACTTTTCATTCAACTCACCAAAAGGAGCTTGCCCAGCTTGTAATGGGCTAGGAATCACAAATGAAGTCAATTTAAATAAAGTAATTATAGATGATTCCATTTCGATTAAAAATGGCGGAATTATCCCTTTAGGAGAACAAAAAAATAGTTGGATTTTCAAACAATTAGAATTGATCGCTGAACGATATACATTCAAATTGAACGACCCAATTAATAAAATACCGAAAGAAGCATTAGATGTAATATTAAATGGTGGTAGCGAAAAATTTAATGTAGCTTCAAAAACGATGGGCGTAACTCGCAATTACGAAATAGATTTTGAAGGAATTATTTCATTCATTACAAATCAATATAAGGATAGCGACTCAACATCTATTAAAAGATGGGCAAAAGATTTTATGGACGAAGTAACCTGTTCTTCATGCAATGGCAATCGTTTAAAAAAAGAAGCTTTATATTTTAAAATTCTTGGCAAGAACATTAGCGACTTAGCTAAAATGGACGTTACAGAATTGGCTAATTGGTTTAACAACGCAGAAGATAAACTCTCTGAAAAACAATTAATAATTGCTTCAGAAATTTTAAAAGAGATCAAAACACGAATTCAGTTTTTAATTGATGTCGGCTTAGACTATTTAAACTTAAATAGAACTTCTAAATCTTTATCTGGTGGAGAAGCGCAACGTATTCGTTTAGCAACACAAATTGGCTCACAACTAGTTGGCGTGCTATATATTCTAGACGAGCCAAGTATTGGATTACATCAACGAGACAATCAAAAATTGATCGATTCACTAATCAAATTAAGAGATCTTGGGAATTCTGTTTTAGTAGTTGAACATGATAAAGACATGATTGAAGCGGCTGATTTTGTTTTTGATATTGGTCCAGGAGCAGGAAGACACGGTGGAGAAATTGTGAGTGAAGGTACTTTTGAAGAACTAAAAAAGCACAGCACTTTAACTGCTGATTACATCACAGGGAAAAAAGAAATTTCTATCCCAAAGAAAAGAAGAACAGGAAACGGACATAAAATAGTACTAAAAGGAGCAACAGGAAACAACTTAAAAAATGTTTCAGTAGAGTTTCCTTTAGGCAAAATGATTTGTGTTACAGGTGTTTCTGGAAGTGGAAAATCTACCTTAATAAACGAAACATTATACCCTATCTTAAATGCACATATTTATAGAGGTGTAAAAAAACCAATGCCCTATAAAAGCATAAAAGGACTAGAACATATAGACAAGGTAATTGACATAGATCAATCTCCAATTGGAAGAACTCCAAGGTCAAATCCCGCCACTTATACTGGCGTTTTTAGCGAAATACGAAGTCTTTTTGCACGCACACCAGAAGCAGCGATTAGAGGCTATAAACCAGGGCGGTTTTCATTTAATGTCACTGGCGGTAGATGCGAAACTTGCCAAGGTGGTGGAGTTCGTATAATAGAAATGAATTTTTTACCCGACGTTCATGTAGAATGTGAAACCTGTCAAGGGAAACGCTTTAACAGAGAAACGTTAGAAATTAGATATAAAGGAAAATCTATTGCTGATATTTTAGCAATGACGATTAATGAAGCTGTTGTGTTTTTTGAGAAAGTTCTGAAAATTCATCGTAAAATAAAAACAATTAAAGATGTTGGCTTAGGCTATATTACACTCGGACAGCAATCAACCACGCTTTCTGGTGGTGAAGCACAACGCATCAAATTGGCATCAGAATTATCTAAAATAGACACAGGTAACACTTTTTATATTCTAGATGAGCCCACAACTGGCTTGCATTTTGAAGACATTAGAGTTTTAATGGATGTACTAAACAAACTAGCAAATAAAGGAAATACTGTGCTAATTATTGAGCACAATTTAGATGTTGTTAAATTGGCAGATTATATTATTGATATCGGGCTAGAAGGTGGTAAAAATGGCGGCCAAGTACTTTGTACAGGAACACCAGAAGAAATTTCAATGCACCCTAAAAGTTATACTGCAAAGTTTTTGAAAAAAGAACTATCTTAGCATGTTTGCCGAAATTTTATTTTTGGCGATTTCTAGCTAAATAATTAATTATAAAAAAGAAAGATTATGAACCCGAATGAAGATAGAAAAATTAGAGAAAGATTAGATCAAAAAACATGGAATCAGATAAAAACAAATGATTCTTGGGCGATATTTAAAATCATGTCTGAATTTGTTGAAGGGTATGAAAAATTAAGCAAAATAGGACCTTGTGTATCTATATTTGGATCTGCAAGAACAAAACCAGAAGATAAATTCTATAAATTATCAGAAGAAGTTGCTTTTAAATTAACACAGAACGGATACGGTGTAATTACTGGTGGTGGACCTGGAATTATGGAAGCTGGAAATAAAGGAGCGCATAGAGGAAAAGGGACGTCTGTTGGTTTAAATATTGAACTACCTTTTGAACAACATTACAATCCTTGGATTGATAGCGACAAAAATTTAGAATTTGATTATTTCTTCGTAAGAAAAGTAATGTTTGTAAAATACTCTCAAGGGTTTATTGTGATGCCAGGTGGTTTTGGAACTATGGATGAGCTGTTTGAAGCAATCACTTTAATTCAAACTAAAAAGATTGGACGTTTTCCTATCATTCTAGTTGGAAAAGATTTCTGGGGCGGTTTATTAGACTGGATCAAAAAAACGTTAATTGCAGAAGGAAATATTAGCGAAGAAGATTTAAATTTATTTAGAGTTGTTGACACTGCTGATGAAGCAATTGATCACCTAAATAGATTTTACGCTAAATACAGCTTAAAACCAAACTTTTAAATAAAATTTCTCCTGCTATTTTTAAAATACATTTAAAAATAGCAGGGTTTTATTGTAGAAAACACTTGTATTGAAACAGAAACTCCTCCCTTTAATTATTTTAATATTCTGTTCGTTTGGCATGTATGCACAGACAAACACTATAAAAATTGACGCTGTTATAGACAACAAAACAGATGTTATAAAAATTCAACAAGAAATAGTATTTCACAATAAAACGAACAAAGAATTAGATCAAATTTATCTTCACAATTGGCAAAATGGATTCAAGGACAGAAAAACACCATTATCCAAAAGATTAATTGAAGACTATAGCAAGTCACTATACTTTGCTAAAGAAAAAGAACGTGGATTTACTAAAATATTAAACCTAACGGCTAATTACAAAACGATCCGTTTCTCTTCTGAAGAGCATCAAGAAGACATCATTAAACTAGACTTAAACAAAAGCCTAAAACCTAATGATTCTATTCTCATTAATGCAACCTATACCGTAAAAATTCCTGATGCTAAATTTACTGGCTACGGAAAAACGGCTACAGGGTATCATTTACGTTTCTGGTATTTAACTCCTGCTGTTTATAACAAAAAATGGCAATTAATGAGTAATTTAAATATTGATGACTTATTTATAGATGTTACAAATTATGACATCAACTTTAAAATTCCTCAAAACTATTTTATATCCTCAAACTTATCATCAAAAAAGAGCAACGACACCGTCTTTAATTTCTACGGAAAAAACAGAACAGACATTATAATAAACATCGATAAAACGAATCGATTTACAACTTACAACACAAAAGACCTTGATGTAATTACAGACATCTCCTTTAAAGAACTAAACAAAACACTAGCTACAAGCATCTTAAATAGAGAAATCAACTTTATAGAAAGCTTCTTAGGCAAATACCCACATCAAGAAATACTTGTTGATGAAATTACACAAAGGAAAAACCCCATATACGGACTAAATCAACTGCCTAGATTTCTAAACACCTTTTCTGATGTTTTTGATAGAGACCTAACCTTATTTAAAGCGCTTACAAAGAAATACATTGACAATACTTTATTACTAAACAGAAGGACAGATTATTGGTTAATTGATGGAATTCAAGTGTATTTATTAATGGAGTATGTAAAAAAATACTACCCAGAAGTGAAACTTCTAGGATCCGTTTCTGATACTTGGTTGTTAAGTAAGTTTAATCTTTCTAAATTAAATTTCAACGACAAATATCCTTTTGTATACCAATTTATTACGCGTGATTTTTTAGACCAATCGTTAACAACGCAATCAGATTCTCTTTCTAATTTCAATAGAAAAATTGGTAACAAATACAAAGCTGGATTAGGACTTCAGTATTTAAATGGTTTTTTAGGAGACAGCATCGTAAAAAAATCTATTAAAGAATTTTACACTTCTAATAAATTAAAATTAAGCGCTAGTTCTGACTTTGAAAAAATCATAACCTCTAAAACAGACAAAGATCTAAGTTGGTTTTTTGGAGATTATATTAACACAAATAAGAAAATAGATTACACTATCAAAAAAGTAGATATTGTTAATGATTCTTTAAAAATTGTAATTAAAAATAAAAGAAACATTACAGCTCCAGTTGCATTATATGGTGTTAAAAATAAAAAAATAAAATTCAAAACTTGGGTTACTGGAATAGACTCCACTAAAACCGTAACTATACTAAAGGGTGATTTTGATAAAGTATCTTTAAACTATGAACAGATATACCCTGAATACAACTCTTTAGACAATTGGAAAAAAACCAATAAAAGCCTATTAGACAAACCGCTACAGCTCCAATTAATAAAAGATTTATCAGACCCTTATTACAATCAATTATTTTACCAACCAGTTATTGATTACAATTATTATGACGGAATTAGTCTTGGTCTGAAACTGCACAACAAGCCAATAATTAAAAGAAATTTTAATTTTAAAATCATTCCGAAATACGCCACTAAAAGTAAAACACTAACTGGATCAACATCAATAGCATATAATCAGTTTTTTGAAGAATCAAAATTACAAAGTATCGCTTATGGTTTATCTGCTAGTAACTACCATTATGCACCAGAACTTTCCTACAGTGTTTTTGTTCCGTATGTCTCATTTAGTTTTAAAAGAGAAAGCTTAAGAGACGTAGGCGGAAAGTATTTTACAGCAAAACTGATAAATATCAACAAAGAATCTGCACCAAACACAATTACAAAAGAACAAGATAAATACACTATTTTAAATTTAAGATACGTGTATTCAAAACCCAATATAATTAAGGGAATTTCCTACAAATTTAATGCAGACATTGCTTCTAACTTTACAAAGTTATCTACAGATATTAGATTTAGATCTTTAACATCTAACAACAGGCAATTGGACTTTCGTTTTTTTGGAGGCGTCTTTTTAAACAACAATACAACAGGGAATTATTTTAGCTTTGGTTTAGACAGACCTTCTGATTATTTATTTGAACAAAACTATTTTGGGCGATCTGAAAGCTCAGGTATTTTCAGTCAGCAATTTATAATTAATGACGGAGGCTTTAAATCTGTGTTACCAACAAGGTTTTCAAATCAATTTATGTTTTCTTTCAACTCGAGCATAGGACTTTGGAAGTGGCTTGAATATTATAACGATGTTGCCTTTCTGAAAAACAAAGGAGAAAGGATTTATTTTGGGTATGAAAACGGAATTAGATTTAACTTTATTCACAACATTCTAGAAGTATATTTCCCTATGTATTCGAACTTAGGTTGGGAAGTCAATCAAGAAGCGTATGCCAGTAAAATTAGGTTTGTACTTACCGTGAGACCCTCCGCTATTTATAACTTTTTTAGAAGAGGCTTTTTATAAGCCTTCTTTAATTACATATTTCACATAATTAACTCTTTTAAATCGTCACTTATTGCGGTATTCTCAATGAAATAATATATTTTTAAATATCAATCAAAAAACCTACCTTTGCAAAAGACATCAAATACATAACATATGACTCAAGATACAGTAATTTCTAGTTCAAAAAAATTATCTTTTATTGATTTTCGTAACGAAGTTCTAAATGATTATAGAATTGCTCGTGTTAGTAGAGAGTGTAGTTTATTAGGTCGTAGAGAAGTCCTTACCGGGAAAGCAAAGTTTGGAATTTTTGGTGATGGAAAAGAAGTGCCTCAATTAGCGATGGCTAAAGCTTTTCAAAAAGGTGACTTTAGATCTGGTTATTATAGAGATCAAACTTTTATGATGGCGATTGGAGAACTAACTGCACAGCAGTTTTTTGCAGGATTATATGCGCATCCAAGTTTAGAGGCTGAACCAATGTCTGCAGGCCGTCAAATGGGAGGTCATTTTGCAACGCATAGTTTAGATGAGAACGGAGATTGGAAAAACTTAACTCAACAATACAATTCTAGTGCAGACATCTCTCCTACTGCAGGTCAAATGCCTCGATTATTAGGATTAGCACAAGCATCAAAAGTATACAGAACAGTAAAAGATCTTGAAAACAATACAAATTTCTCTATCAAAGGGAATGAAGTTGCCTGGGGAACAATTGGAAACGCAAGTACAAGTGAAGGATTGTTTTTTGAAACAATTAATGCTGCCGGAGTATTACAAGTACCAATGGTAATGAATGTTTGGGATGATGAATACGGAATCTCAGTACACGCAAAACACCAAACGACTAAAGAAAGTATTTCTGAAATATTAAAAGGATTTCAGAGAGATGAGAAAAATAATGGATACGAAATTATAGTTGTTAATGGTTGGGATTATGTTCAACTAATAGATGTTTATAATAGAGCGTCAAAAATAGCTAGAGAAGAGCACGTTCCTGTTTTAATTCACGTAAAAGAACTAACTCAGCCACAAGGACACTCAACTTCTGGTTCTCACGAACGTTACAAAAATGCGGAACGTTTGCAATGGGAAAAAGATTTTGATTGTCTTACTAAAATGAGGTCTTGGATTTTAGATTTTGAATTAGAAGATGAAACTGGAGAAACGCTTAAGTTTGTGAATTCTGAAGAGGAATTAATTGCCATTGAAAAAGAATCTAAAAAACTCGTTAGCCTAGCAAAGAGAAATGCTTGGGACGACTACTTAAATGAGATCAAAACAGAAGTAACAACAGCGATCTCTCACTTAACTAATTTAGCGAGCAAGAGTAGTAACAGCTCTTTTATCACAAAACTAAAAAATGATTTAGAAACCATTTCTGAACCTATCAGAAAAGATATATTGATTGCATGTAGGAAAGCTTTACGTTATGTTAAAGATGAAACTTTTGCAGAAAAAGCAGTATTACAGAAATTTATTAAAGAGCAAATTAATAATGGTTACACTCTTTTCTCTACCCATTTAACGAGCGAAACAGAATTTGCTCCAACTGATATTACCCCAATAGCGCCTACGTACAGCTCTGAAGAGAACTTGGTGGATGCTAGAGTTATTATGAGAGATAATTTTGACGCATTGCTGAAAAAATATCCTGAAGTATTAATTTTCGGAGAAGATGCTGGGTTTATTGGCGATGTAAATCAAGGCTTAGAAGGATTACAAGAAAAATTTGGAAACACAAGAGTTTCTGATACAGGAATTAGAGAAGCTACTATTTTAGGACAAGGAATTGGAATGGCAATGAGAGGTTTAAGACCGATTGCAGAAATTCAATATTTAGACTACTTATTGTATGCGCTACAAATAATGAGTGATGATTTAGCCACCTTAAGATATAGAACTTTAGGTAGACAAAAAGCACCATTAATTATTAGAACTCGTGGACATAGATTAGAAGGAATTTGGCATTCTGGCTCACCAATGGGCGGAATCATAAATAACTTAAGAGGAATTCACGTATTGGTTCCTAGAAACATGACAAAAGCTGCTGGATTCTACAACACCCTTTTAGAAGGTGATGACCCTGCTTTAGTTATAGAATGTTTAAATGGTTATCGTTTAAAAGAAGAATTACCAACCAATTTAGGAGAATTTAAAACTGCAATTGGAGAAGTAGAAACCATCAAGGAAGGTACAGATATTACTGTAATTTCTTATGGTTCTACATTAAGATTAGTTGAAGAAGCTGCCAAAGAACTTTTACAAGTAGGAATCGATATAGAAATTATTGATGCACAAAGTTTACTGCCATTTGATTTAAATCACGACACTGTAAAAAGCGTTGCTAAAACAAACCGATTGTTAATCGTAGATGAAGATGTTCCTGGAGGAGCTTCTGCGTATTTACTTCAAGAAATTTTAGAAAACCAAAATGGGTATCAGCATTTAGATAGCAAACCATATACATTAACTGCAAAAGCTCACAGACCTGCTTATGGTACTGACGGAGATTATTTCTCTAAACCATCTGTTGAAGATATTTTTGAAGCTGCTTATCAAATTATGAATGAAGTAGCACCTACAAAATTCAAGAATTTATACTAACCTTTCCTTAGTAAACTATTACCTATTGCGCACTGTAAACAACGTTTCTTTGCGCAATAGTTGTTTTTAAGCTCTAATAATGCTTGCGAATCATAGGCATTATCCGCTTTTATTTTCAACTCTGAGAACTTAGATACAATCGCGTTTTTTTCTGCTTTTATATTTTTTAAAAAACTCAAAAACTCTTCATCAATATTCGTATTCAAGCTTTTTAAATACTTAAATTTTAACGGTATAATTGTATTAATCAATAACAAATCCACAAAAGATTTGGTCACTTTTTTCACTTTCTTATGCGCTGTTTTTTTAAATGTATAATGTGTTTGCCAAAATTCATTTAAGGATACATTAAACAACGCGTAGAATTCTTCTAACTTGGTAAAATTCATCAATTTTGAAAATAAACTTTGATTCTGATGATAAATTGCTCCTAGTTGCGCAATTCTAATAGTTGGAAAATTACTTGGACGCATTTTAAAAAACTGGAATTGCTTTTCGTTGATAGACTTCAACGTATATTTATGTTTTAAAAACTCATATTCAGATTTCAATTTTAAATAATAGACCTCTTCAATTTGTGTATCTAAAAACCCTGCTTGCCCAAACAACAATGCATTTAGTTTTAATACATTATTTTGTTCTTTTCTTATGACTGAAAAATCAATTGAATTCGCCAGGTTCAAAAATGAATCTCCATTTATTTTCAAGCCGAAGTTCTTCATTAATAATTTAAACAGCACCGCTTCATAATCATTATTAGACACTAAAAGCAAGTCATCTATTAACTTCGATTTCGCATCTAACCGATCAAAATACAAACGCGTTTTCCAATTATTTACCACAAAAGAATCAACAGTGTGAATTAACTTTTCACAAGGAATCCAACGCAACTCTTTAGAAAATAACCGATGGTAATTCCCCAATACATCCTTTGAAATAAAATTAGAAATTTCTATTGTTGGCAACGGTTGATTGCTCTTGTCAAAAATCTCTACATCATCCTTCCAAACAACATGCAACACTACTGTATCGTAATTTACATCACTTTCATGTTTGTGCAAATACCAATCTGAAGACTTTACATGAATTTCAACATTTCCTGCCCAAACTAAATTCTCTATTTCAATTTTTGCATTGAAAAAATCTGGACCAGAATTATGGTTATGCAATCCTACAGATTGTATACTTACTTTTTTAGCTTCTGTTGTAACTAAGTCTCTTTTTGAAAACATTTGATGCTTCCATATATAATGAAGGAAATCTTCTTTCATAGCAAATCATAAATGTAAATTAGCAATTCTTTTTACGACCAAAAGCTTAGTTTTACTAAAACTTAATTTGGTTCAGATAAGATAATCAATTAATAATTAACCATAAAACACCTGTATTTTCACAATACATGAATTATGAAAAATATTCTTAAATCACTTTTCATCAACATATTACCCGTTTTATCTCTCGTAGTTTTTATCACAACAATTATTAATAGCAACTTTAACAACAGTGATATTGGTCTGTTAATGTCATCATTAGCAATTGTGGCATTTTTTGCTTTATTATTTATAAAACCTATTGCAAGAACATCTAGAACGCTAGGGGGTTATTCTACAATCGTTTTTATTGGCTTCGTATTAAATCTATTCAATTTCGAAAAGAATGCCTTATTAATTTCTCTTGGATTATCAGTCGGTTGGTTACTCTATTTAAATTGGTATTCTTCATTTAAATCGAGAGATACATCCGTATTAGAAGTTGGCAAAAAACTACCAAATCTCACTTTAGAAAACAGCAATAAAGAAGCGGTAGAGATTTCTTCTTTCAACGGGAATTATCAAATATTTTTATTCTACAGAGGTAATTGGTGCCCATTATGTATGGCACAAATTAAAGAGGCCGCAAATCAATACAAAGAATTAGCAGAAAGAAATGTTGACATGGTTTTAGTAAGTTCTCAGCCCCATAAATACACAAAAAACATTTCTGAAAAATATAAAGTTCCTTTTCACTTTTTAATAGACATTAAGAACAAAGCTGCAAAAAAATTAGGCATACTTCACGAAAACGGGTTACCAGCAGGTTTTCAGGTTTTTGGGTATGATTCTGATATTGTTTTACCAACTGTAATAATTACAGACAAAGACAACACGATTATTTTTGCTGATTTAACAGATAATTACCGAATACGACCAGAACCAGAAACATTCATCAGGATTATAGACAAACATAAAGGTTAAATTGATAGACCAATCGATTTTTACAATACAAATTATTATAATTTGACAAGAAGCGTTTGTATTTTTGCTCCATAAATAAATTCAATAAATGAATAGTATAGAAAATTTAAAATGGCGGTATGCTGTTAAAAAATTTGATCAAAATAAATCACTTACAGAAGCGCAAATAAATATCTTAAAAGAAGCTTTTAATTTAACGGCTACATCTTACGGCTTACAACCAGTAAAACTAGTAGTGATTAAAAATAAAGAAATTCAACAAAGTCTTTTAGCCCATTCTTGGAATCAACAACAAGTGGCAGATGCATCTCATTTATTGGTTTTATGTGTTCAAAAGGAGCTAACTTCTGAAGATATAGAATCCTATTTCAATCTAGTTAAGAGAACCAGAAACACATCAGATGAAATTATAAATCCTTTTAAGAACTTCTTGAAGGATACTATCAATTCTAAAAGTAAAGAAGAAATTTCTTCATGGGCAAAAAACCAAGCTTATATTGCTCTCGGCAATCTGATGACTGTAGCCGCAAATGAGAAAATTGACTCTTGTCCTATGGAAGGGTTTAATCCAGAAAAATATGATGAAATTCTTGATTTAAAAAAGTACAATTTAAAATCTGCTTTAGTATTACCTGTTGGTTTTAGAGCAGAAGATGATTATATGAAAGACTTAAAAAAAGTACGAAAAAACATTATTGATGTAGTTATTGAAATCAACTAAAAACCTACAAATATTTGTATATTTGAAGACTAAATTAAGCTTAAATAAATCAGAATGAATTCAGAAATAAGAAACCAAGAACCTAAAACCGTTTGGAATAATTTTGCAGACTTAAATGCTGTTCCTCGTCCTTCAAAAAAAGAAGAAAGAGTTATTGCCTTTATGGTTGCTTTTGGTGAAAAACTTAACCTAGAAACTGTTGTAGACAAAGTTGGTAATGTAATTATTAAAAAGCCTGCTACTACAGGAATGGAAAACAGAAAAACTGTGGTAATGCAAAGTCATTTAGACATGGTTCATCAAAAAAACTCTGACACTGAATTTGATTTTGACACGCAAGGAATTGAAATGTATGTTGATGGAGATTGGATTACTGCTAAGGGAACTACATTAGGAGCAGATAATGGCTTAGGTGTTGCTGCAATTATGAGTGTTTTAGAATCTTCTACAATTCAACACCCAGCAATTGAGGCTTTATTTACAATTGATGAAGAAACTGGAATGACAGGTGCAATGGGATTAGAAGCTGGATATTTAGACGGCGAAATCTTATTGAATTTAGACACGGAAGAAGATGACGAAATTGGAATGGGTTGTGCTGGCGGAATTGATGTTACTGCACGAAGAGAATATACTCAAGAAAAAACTTCAGACAACGTTACTGCGTTAACCATTACCATAAATGGATTAAACGGAGGACATTCTGGAATGGATATTCATAAAGGATTGGGAAATGCAAACAAACTTATGAATAGAGTTTTGTATGATGGAATGGAAAATTTCGATTTAAGAATCCATGAAATAAATGGGGGTAGTTTACGCAATGCCATTCCTAGAGAAAGTAACGCTACAGTAGTTATTAACACTATTTCTAAAGAGCCTTTCTTTTTTGAAATGAATGAATTGATTACAGATATTAAAGCAGAATATAAAAGCTTAGAACCAAACTTAGCAATTACAATTACAGCTACTGAAATTCCAAATTTAGTTATGGAATATGGAGCTCAAGAAGGATTTATAAAATCTATACACGCTGCTTTAAACGGAGTGTACAGAATGAGCCCAGATATTGATGGATTGGTAGAAACGTCTAATAACATTGCTAAAGTAGTTGTTAAAGACGGACATATTTTAGTGAATTGCTTAACGCGTTCTTCTTCAGAGAGCAATAAAACAGATTTAGCAAACTCGCTTTGCGCAGCATTTGAACTGTCTGGTTTTGATGTTGAATTCTCGGGATCTTATCCAGGGTGGTTGCCAAATATAGATTCAGAAGTACTACATGTTTTAGATAAATTATACGAAAAACTTCACGGAGAAAAAGCAAAAATTGCAGCTTGCCATGCAGGTTTAGAATGCGGAATTTTAGGACAGAATTACCCTGAAATGGATATGGTTTCTTTTGGGCCAACAATTTTAGGAGCACATTCTCCAGACGAAAGAGCAAGCATCTCTTCTACACAAAAATTCTGGAAATTTCTTATAGAAATCCTTAAAAACATTCCCAATAAAGCATAAAAAAAAGATTTAAAACCGTTGGGAACTCAACGGTTTTTTTATTTCTTAAAATATACACACCGCTACATAAAACAAACACAATTAACTAGTTAACAACAAAATACACTCTTGTTATTTTATTAATATCTTTGATTTTAAATAACGGAAAATAATTGTATTTTTACTTTTTATAAATCAGATATATTTAATGGGAAAAATCATAGCAATAGCAAATCAAAAAGGGGGTGTTGGTAAAACGACAACAGCAATTAATTTAGCTGCATCTTTAGGTGTTCTAGAGAAAAAAGTACTATTGATTGATGCAGATCCTCAAGCAAATGCTTCTTCTGGCTTAGGCATTGATGTTGATGCAGTTGAAATTGGCACATATCAAGTCTTAGAACATACGGCTTCTGCTAAAGATGCTATTCTAAAGACAACATCACCCAATGTAGACATCATTCCTGCTCATATAGATTTAGTTGCTATTGAAATTGAATTGGTAGATAAAGAGCAAAGAGAGTATATGCTGCAAAAAGCACTAGGAGACCTTACACATGATTATGATTATATCTTAATTGATTGCGCTCCTTCTCTAGGTTTAATTACATTAAACTCTTTAGTTGCGGCAGACTCATTAATCATCCCTATTCAATGCGAATATTTTGCATTAGAAGGACTAGGAAAACTATTAAACACGATCAAAAGTGTTCAAAATATACACAATCCAAACTTAGACATTGAAGGCTTATTGTTAACAATGTTCGATTCTCGTTTACGACTGTCTAATCAAGTTGTAGAAGAAGTTAGAAAGCATTTTAGCTCCATGGTTTTTGACACAGTTATCAGAAGAAATATACGCCTAGGAGAAGCACCAAGTTATGGCGAAAGCATTATTGCATATGACGCGACAAGTAAAGGTGCAGTGAATTATTTAAGTTTAGCAAACGAAATTATAAAGAAGAACGCATAATGGCAAAAGCAACAAAAAAACAAGCTTTAGGTAGAGGGCTATCTGCTTTATTAAGAGAGACATCTGTAGATATTAATTCAGCATCAGATAAAAATGCTGATAAATTAGTAGGGAGTATTCTTGAAATAGAATTGATTGACATTGAAATGAACCCTTTTCAACCAAGAACACATTTTGATGAAGAATCCTTAACAGAATTAGCAAATTCTATAAAAGAATTAGGTGTTATTCAACCAATTACAGTTCGTAAGTTAGAAGGAAATAAATTTCAATTAGTTTCTGGTGAGCGTAGATTTAGAGCTTCTAAATTAATTGGAAACACTACCGTTCCTGCATATATTAGAATAGCAAACGATCAAGAAATGCTAGAAATGGCATTGGTAGAGAACATTCAACGTAAAAACCTAGACCCAATTGAAATTGCGCTTTCTTATCAACGTTTGATAGAAGAAATTGAATTGACACAAGAACAATTAAGTATTAGAGTTGGTAAAAAAAGATCTACTGTAACAAATTATTTACGTTTATTAAAGTTGGACCCAATCATTCAAACCGGAATGAGAGATGGCTTTATTTCAATGGGTCATGGTAGAGCATTAATCAATGTAGATGCTACTGAAAATCAATTAAATATTTACACAAAAATTGTAAAAGACAAACTTTCTGTTAGACAAACGGAAGCGTTGGTTAAGGATTTAAAAGAAGGAAATCCAGCTATTAAAAATCAAAAACAAGTACCCAATTTTATTCAGGACTCAATACCTCATTTAAATACGTTTTTCGGTCATAAAATAGCCATTTCTGCGAATGCAAAAGGGAAAGGAAAAATGACAATTCCCTTCTCTTCTGAAGAAGATTTTAATCGAATTAAAAACCTTTTGAAATAGTGTTTTTACTTAAAAAAAAACTATTTATTTTGTTTGTATTTATGTCTATTGGCATCAATGCGCAAAAAGACTCAACCCAAGTTGAAAATCTTAAAGTAAAAGAAACTATTAAAATTAGTAGTAATTATTTTAATCCATTATCTCCATCAAAAGCCGCATTTTATTCTGCAATTCTACCAGGCTTAGGCCAGATCTACAATAAAAAATATTGGAAAGCCCCTGTAGTTTGGGGAGCAATGGGAACAAGCATCTATTTTTACTTAGATAACAATAAAGAATACGACAGATATAGAACTGCTTTTAAGTTACGTGAAGCGGGCTTAAATGATGAATTCACAAACACTGATGGATCAGTACTAATCTCTAGAAACGGTTTGATAAGCGCTCAAAAAACATTAAAAAGCAATAGAGATTTATCCTTACTAACTACGCTTGTATTTTACATATTACAAATTGTAGAAGCGAGTGTAAACGCTCATTTATTACAATTTAACACAAACGATAATTTATCATTTTCTCCAACAATCATTTCAAATTCTAACAGATATGAAGTTCCGAAAGTTGGATTAAAATTTAAACTCTCTTTTTAAATGAAAATTGCATTATTAGGATACGGGAGAATGGGTAAAGAAATTGAGAAAATTGCTTTACAAAGAGGGCACGAAATTGTTATAAAAACAACCTCTAATGATTCTTTTGATATTAATTTAGCAGATGTTGCTATAGACTTTAGTATTCCAACTTCTGCATATACTAATATTTCAAATTGCATTAACAATAACGTTCCTGTAATTTCTGGAACAACTGGTTGGTTAGAAAAATATGAAGAGGCAGTTCATTTATGCAACGAGAAAAAAGGTGCTTTTATCTATGCTTCAAATTTTAGTTTAGGTGTAAATATATTTTTTGAACTGAACAACCAGCTTGCTAAAATGATGAATAATTTAAGTGATTACAACATCACTATGGAAGAAATTCATCACACTAAAAAATTAGATGCTCCTAGCGGAACAGCAATTACTTTAGCTGACGGAATTATTAAAAATAGCTCTAAATCTAAATGGGAACTTGGTGAAAAAACATCAGAAAACAGCATCCCAATTATTGCAAAAAGAATCCCTGATGTTCCTGGAACGCACACCGTTGAGTACTCATCAGAAGTAGATTCAATTGAAATTACACATACCGCTCATAGCAGAAAAGGTTTTGCTCTAGGAGCAGTTGTTGCTGCTGAATGGATTCTAAACAAGAAAGGAGTTTTCACAATGAAGGATGTGTTAAATATTGGTTAAAGAGCGTAACAAACAACATTAAAAGAGACTTATTATTGAAAATACGTTTCAAAATAAAGAAACAAAAAAATATACATTATGACATTTACTGAATGGTTTTTATTTTTTCTAGCAATACAAGTGGTTCATTTTTTAGCTACCTGGAAATTGTACATAAAAGCTGGCAGACAAGCTTGGGAAGCAGCTGTTCCTGTTTATAACGCAGTCATTTTAATGAAAATCATTAACCGATCAAAATGGTGGGTTATCTTACTCTTTGTTCCAATCGTAAACTTATTAATGTTTCCAATTGTTTGGGTAGAAACCTGTAGAAGTTTTGGTCATTATAAAAAACAAGATACGCTATTGGTGATCGCAACTTTAGGGTTGTATTTATTTTACCTCAATTATTTCACAGATGCAAAATATGTAGAAGATAGGAGTTTAGATCCAAGATCGGCTTTAGGAGAATGGATTAGCTCTATCGCATTTGCAATTATTGCAGCGACATTGGTTCATACGTATTTTATGCAACCATACACAATTCCCACTTCTTCATTAGAAAAGACATTGTATGTTGGCGATTTTCTGTTTGTAAGTAAATTTCATTATGGAGCAAGAGTACCAATGACAGCAGTTTCTGCGCCAATGGTTCATGATACTTTACCTATTCTAGGAAAATCTTATATTTCAGACTCGAAAAATCAAGAATCATGGCTAAATAAATTATCGTTACCCTATATGCGTTTGCCTGGAATTCAGAAAATAAAACGCAATGATATTGTTGTTTTTAGCTGGCCTGCGGATTCATTAAAAAAAATGTGGGGTGACAACTCTAGAGAGTTTACCTATAAACCACTAGATAAGAAGACCAATTACGTAAAAAGATGTGTGGCCGTTCCTGGGGATTCTTTAGAAGTAAGAGATGGTTATGTGTACATTAATGGTAAAAGAACCGTCTTACCAGACAGAGCAAAACCACAATACTTTTTTACAGTTGATACCGGTGGAAAACAATTTAGTCAAGGAGCTGCAAAAAGATATAACATTAGAGAATATGGTTCTGAAAACGGAAAGTTTATCTTGAACCTTACCGATGATGAAGCTGCACTAATACGGAATAATCCGATTGTAAAAAGTGCTATTAAAAAAATTGAGCCTAAAGGAAATTTTGACCCAAGCTTATTTCCTCACAGTCAACAATACAAATGGAGTTACGATAATTACGGCCCAATTTACATCCCTAAAAAAGGAGATAAAATTGAGTTAAATGAAAAATCAATTCCTTTTTACGAACAAGTCATTAGAAGATATGAACGTAATAATTTTAGTATCGCCGACAATAAATATTATTTAAACGGAAAAGAAATCACATCATACACCATCAAACAAGATTACTACTGGATGATGGGAGACAACAGACAAAACTCTTTAGACGCAAGAGCTTGGGGGTATGTTCCTTTTGATCATGTAGTTGGTAAACCTGTATTTATTTGGTTAAGCTGGGATCCAAATGCAACAGGATTTTCAAAATTCTCATCTATTCGTTGGGATAGAATGTTTACAACCGTTGGAGGAAGTGGAGAACCTTATTCTTACTTTAAATTTTTCTTGATTGCATTAATGGGCTACTTTGTCGTTAATTATTACCGCAAACAGAAAAAAGAAACGAAGTAATAGATGGCATTATTTTTACCCACATACTTCTCTCCTATTTCTCAGTATATGGCAATAGCCAATTCTGATAAAATACTTTTTGAAGTCGAAGATAATTTCCAAAAACAAACCTATAGAAATAGATGCTACATTTTTGGACCAAACGGGAAGCAATTATTGAACATTCCTGTTAAACATGTGCCTAGCACAGATAAAAAGAAAACCAAAGACACTTTAGTAGATAATAAAACACTTTGGCAAACCCAACATCTAAAATCTTTACAAATTGCGTACAGAAATTCGCCGTTTTTTGAGTTTTATGAAGATGATATATTGCCTATTTTCTCAAAAGAGTACAAATACTTATTAGATGTAAATATTGACACGCATCTCTTTATTACGGATGCATTACAGATTAATAAAGAGTACTCCAAGACAAACGAATACGTAATTACAACAGAAAAAGAGTATCGCTTTTTAGCGAATGCAAAACAAGAGTTAGGCATACATTTTAATAGTTACATTCAGATGTTTGATGACAAACATGGATTTCTAAAAAACCTTTCTATCTTAGATCTTTTATTTATGGAAGGCCCAAATAGCATTAGCTTTCTAGAAAATAATTTTTTATAATTGAAAAGCTAACACTTTTTTTTAACCCCCGCTAAAAAAATGGATTTTATTGATACTTTCATAAACCAGATATATCCTTTATCTAAAGAGGCTAACGACTTATTTAGAAGTGTTCTGTCAGAAAAAAAACACCCTAAAGGTCATACTTTTGTATCCATAGGAGAACTCCCCAAAAAGTTTTATATTTTAAAAAAAGGTGTCGCTAGAGCATTCGTAATTGATGAACGAGGCAAAGAACACATCCGCACCCTTTTTGTTCCTATATCCTCTACTGGCTCATTAACAGCTCTTATAAAAAAACAACCTTCTGAATCGACGTATGATTGCTTAACCGATTGTGAATTCTTAGAAGGAGATTATTATAAGTTTCTAGAATTAACGAAGAAAAACCATGAACTTTCTTTGCTTTATGCAAAGAAATTAGAAAATATTTTTCTTTATACTGTGAAAAGAATAAATGAACTGACTACACTAAATGCTACTGAAAGGTATTTAAAATTAAAAAATGAAATTCCAGATATAGAAAGTTTGATTCAACAATATCATATTGCATCCTATCTTAACATTACCCCTGTACAGTTAAGTAGAATTCGTAAAGAATTATATTCTAAATAAAAAAAGAAATCTATTAACCTATGTTAATTAAAAACAGGTATTTATACTGTATTTTTATAGTATTAAATATCCCCTGATACTATAAATACTATCCCCTAGTTATTTATTTAAAAAAAGACTTGTAGAAACACAAGTCTTTTTTATTTTTACAAACTCATGAATTTAAAATTTATAATACATTATAGTTTTCATTTTATTGTACCCGGGTTCATTGCCTATATTTTTTTTAAAGAAAACTGGAAGAAAGTATATCTACTTTTTATTGCTGCAATTATCATAGATATAGATCACGTATTGGCCACTCCAATATTTGCCCCAGACAGGTGTAGCATCAACTTTCATCCACTACACACTTATTACGCAATGTTACTATATGTAGTTTTAGCTATCTGGAAAAAAACACGTGTTTTTGGAATCGCTTTACTATTACACCTGCTTGCAGACGCTATTGATTGCTTTTTATAAACTTAGTGATTGCATTATTTATTTCTAATGAAATTTTAAGTTTAAATACAATCAACAAATAACCAGTTGCTATTAGAATACTTTTTAAGGCAATATTTACTATTGGATGAAAAGAGAAGTCCCAAAAACAAAACATGCCATAAAACAGACTAATTAGCAGTAATAATAGAAGTGTTTTGTTTGTATATGGCTGTATATTAAACTTCTTGTATACATACCATACTTTAACAGTATTGAAAATTAAAATAACTAGTAATGTTGATAAAGCAGCACCATTCATACTTAAAACAGCAATAAGCCAATCATTTAAAAAATATACTGACAATGCCATAGCAATTGCATAAGGCAATAAAATTTTATAGTGTTTAGAGTTTGAAATAATTGCTCCATTATTCCCTAACGACATGGTGTATAATTTTGCTATAGAAATCATCAATACAACTAAAACTCCATCAGCATATTTCTCATCAATTAACAAATATGCTTGATTAATATTTAGGTTTATCAATAAAAAAAGTAATCCACAGGTGACTACTAAATTTAGAGAAGTGCTCTTGTATAAAGCACTCATTTCAGTGACATTATTTTCGTTTAAGGCTTTTGCCGTAATTGGTTGCACAATTTGCGACATTGCTCTCCCTGGAATCTCTACAACAGACGCTATATAAACTCCAACAGCATAGTACGCCACCATCTCTATAGCTTCTTTTTGCGGAATCATAAACTTATCTATATCTAATAATATTGCGCCTGCAGAACCCGCTAAAATAATATAGGACGTATATTTAAAGATCTCTTTGTAGTTCTCTGGTAATTGCAATGTAAACTTAGGCTTGTATAATTTTAATGCAAACAAAAACATCGCTAAAGCTCTAATGAAGTATGCTGCGGTTAAGTAATAAATAAACTCAATTTGAGTAATCACATCCACATAAACCAACAATAATAAAATCATTGTGGCAACTCTAGAGAACATTTCTCTTAATATATTTCCAAATACAGATTGCATTTGAACTTTTGCCCAGGCGTAAAAAATCTCAAAATAGGCAGTTGCAATTGCAACCAAATAAATTACCCAAGTAAAATCTTTTGCAACAGGGTTCTTAATTGATAAATAAGCACTTATTTGTTCATAAAAAACAGATCCTAAAAAGCCAAAAGGCAACGCTATTAACAAAGGAAAAAATAATGAAGAGCTTAAGAACTTATCTCTTTCTGATTTTGATGTATAAGAGGAGTAAAACTTTACAATTGAATATTGAACACCAAAAGCAGTTAATGGCATTAATAAGTTTGCTGTAGACAACAAATACGTCACTAAACCGTAATATTCATCCCCTAAAAATTTGACATATAAAAACAATGCATTTACACCGCCAATACTAAAAGCAGCAAAGGTTACTATGGTGTTCTTAAACGATTGTTTTAATACAATTCCCAATGAAATCTAGTTATTTAATAATGTTACTATTGATTGATGAATACTTTCACCAACATTAGTGCCATATAATTCTATATTAAAATTTGATTCTAAACTTTTAAATTTTGAAAAAGCCGCTACAATTTTCGGTTTACTACTACCAACTATTTCTGCAAATCCATTCTCTACCAATTCAACCCATTCCGTTTCGTCTCGAACAATAATACAGTTCTTTTTGTTGAAAAATGCTTCTTTCTGCAATCCTCCACTATCAGAAATTACCATTTCACAATTCTTTAACAACTCTAACATCGAGAAATACCCAACAGGATCTATACAAGTTATAGCAGGTTTTAAATTGTGTTTTTCTAGTATTTTTTTTGTTCTTGGATGCATTGGCAATACTACTTCACACTCAAGATGAATTTCTTCTAAAGCCTCAAAAATTGATTTCAATTTTTCGAAATCATCTGTGTTTTCTTGTCGATGGATAGTTGCTAAAACAAATCCATTTTTCTTTAAGTTTAAATCAGGAATTATGTTTGATTTTTTGGATGAAACCTTACTGTAATATTCAACCGCATCTTTCATAATATCACCATTCTTTTCTATTTGAATCGGTAAATTATCAAAGCCTTCGTTTTTCAAATTCAACAATGCAGCATCTGTTGGACAACATAATAAATCAGAAATTCTATCCGTTATAATTCTATTTATTTCCTCTGGCATATTCATATTAAAAGAACGTAAACCTGCTTCTATATGAATTACTTTAATGTGCATTTTTTTTGCAGCTAAAGAACCTGCAATTGTAGAATTTGTATCCCCATAAACAACAACAGCGTCTGGTTTTTCAACAGTCAAAATAGCTTCAATCTTCTCTAACATCTGCCCAGTCATTGCACCATGACCTAAGCTGTTTATTTCTAAATTATATGTAGGTTTTGGAATTTCCATTTCTTGAAAAAAAACAGCGCTCATATTTGCATCAAAGTGCTGACCTGTATGGACAATTACCTCTTCAATTTCTTGATGTTCATGTAGTACCCGACTTAATACTGCAGCTTTTACAAATTGAGGCCTTGCCCCTAAGACTGTTACTATTTTTTTCATAAATATTTACGAAACGGTTTCTTTAATTATTTCTGAAAGCCTTTTTGTTAAATTCTTTCTGTGGTATTGATGTATGTTTTTTGAATCAACTTTCAAGTTGTTTTCTTTATATAAATCATACATCTTTAATAGTTCAGCCTTTATGGTATTAACATCATTAAAATCTACAATAACTCCTGCATTTGTATCGTTAATTATTTCTGCTAAATCTCCATCTACTGGGCCAATAGCTAAGATAGGTCGTTTTGCTTGCAAATACTCAAATATTTTTCCTGTAATAATTCCTTTCGCACTTTTCACATTATTTACGGCCAATAACAACACCTGCGATTTACATTGATATACGTTGACTTCTTTATGTGACACATACCCAATATCAGTGACGTTTTCTAGTTTTAATTCTTTAATCAAACGTGTTACTTCCGATGCAACTTTACCAACTAATTGAATCTTGTACTCTTTAGCAAATGCTTCATTCTCGTTAGAAAGCTCTTTAATTGCTTTCCAAAATGAATACGGATTTCTATCTGCATTCATTAAGCCTATATGTGTGATGGTAAAATCGGAATCTAATCTAGTCTCTTTTTGATTTCCTTCTGTATCGAAACCATTGGCAAGCACATAAATTGAATCCGAAAACTGTTGAAACTTTTCTTTCATTGTTTTACCAATTACTAAAACAGCATCAGAACATCGCAATACTTCTTCTTCTAATTGATGGTGTTTCTTCTTCGCTTTTTTTGTTAACGGTAATTGTTCAAAGTAATCGATTTCTGTCCAAGGGTCTCTAAAATCTGAAATCCATTTCAGCGGTAGTTTCATTTTTAATTCTAAACCTATTAAGTGTAAACTATGTGGCGGACCCGTTGTAATAATAGCATCAACAGGGTTTTCTGAAAGATACTTTTCTAAGTATTTTACTGAAGGTTTTACCCAAAACTTACGGGCATCAGGAATAAAATAATTAGCTCTTATATATTGAAGCATTTTTCCAAAAAAAGTAGGGTTCGGGTTTAAAAAACCAGCAGATTCGTTCTTCTGATTTCCTTTAAAAAGGCGCAAAAAATTATTCGGTTCCCAAATTGGTTGTTTTAAAACTTTAATATCAGCTGGAATATCATTCTCTAAAGAAGTATCAAGTATTGGGTAGGTTGGATTTGATACCGTGTACACAACTGGTTCAATGCCAGATTCTTGTAAATACTTTACAAACTTTAACCAACGCTGTACGCCAGAACCTCCAGAAGGCGGCCAATAATATGTAACAATTAATACTTTCACTTCTCTAAGTTATCGTATAAATGTACTAAGTTTTTAGACGTAAATTCCCAATTTAAGTCACCATTTAAAGATTCTTCACTTCCTTTTTTAGCTTTTTCTAATGCTGCTTCATAATCTGAATGGATATTTAAGATTGAATTCGCAAAACTTTTGGGGTTTTCAGATTCAAAACAATTCCCAATTGCATGTTCATTAATTAATCTTTTCATTGGGGCACAATCTGAAACTAACAACGGTTTCCCTGAAAGCAGTATTTGAAAAAACTTGTGTGGAACAGCACTTTCTGTATGCTCATTAGAAATATGCGGAATTATATTTACCGAAGAGCTTTTCATAATGTTTACAACATTTTCAAAAGGTTCTCTTCCTCTAATCTGAACAAAGTGCTCTAAATTATTTTCTATAATTAAATCTTGCAAATGACTTCTTACATCATTATTTGCTGGGCCAACCAATACTAACAACGCATTTGGTATTTTTTTAGAAATAGCATTCATTCCTAGAATTGCAGTATGCAAACCTCTATGTGGTCCAAATCCACCTACATAAGAAATGATAAATCTATCTTGTAAATCTTCAAAATAACTAGGTGTTTTAGTGTCAAAATTTTTAGCGAACTCTTTCTTTTCTGTATTTGGTACAATTACAATATTATCTTTAGATAAATTATGTTGCGCTATTAAACGTTGTTTCATCTCATCAACAACTGTAATAATAATGTTGTACTTTTTCAACATCTTAGATTCGTAATCCCTCCATCGTTTATACCCAAAAAATATTTTATTTTTCAATCTAATAACTGGGTTTTTCCTCCAAGAAAACCATGTCATTAACGCAGCTGGATAGTTTTCGTGTAAATCTAAAACCGTTTTTAAATGGTATTTTCTTGCTGCTAAAAAGGCTGTTTTTGCAAGTGGCAAATCATGTACGTGAAGCACATCAATAGTATTCTCTTTAATAAAATAAGGCAATTCAGTTTTAAAAAAAGGATGCATAAAACTTACGGAAGCGATTACATCAATGATTCCCTCATGTGCTAAACTCTTGTATTCAATCTTGCGAATAACTTGTACACCGTTAACAACTTCATATTCTTTCTCATCAGGATTTCTTTTACACAAAACAAACACTGAATGATTGTTTACTAAAGTTTCTGCTTCTTTTCTTACTCGTATATCTGCCGGATAATTTCCGTTTAATAACATTCCAATATTCATACTACAATGTTATTTTTTAATTCTTTTTCTTTCAACAAAAAACCATCCTAAAGGGATTATCAGTAACAAGAAGTAACATGTTATTGTAATTTTATTTCCTTTTTTTATGACTGTTGGCTCAAATTTAAATACTACCACATGTTTTCCTACTGGGATTTCCATCCCTCTTAACACATAGTTAACGCTATAATGTGGCGTTAATTCACCATCAATATAGGCATTCCATCCATTTTTATAATAGATTTCAGAAAATACAGCAAACTGTAACTTCGTTGTACTTGTTTGATACGTCAAACTAGTTACATCATATGCGCTCAACTGAATTGTTGCTATTGAGTCTTTTTCGAAAACAGTATTAAAAACAACTGAAGCATCTTTTCTTAGTACAGCTTCATCCTTGGTTTTAAGACTATTTAACGCCTTCATTTCAACATCTGCAGAAGTGACAGTTTTAACTTTAGAGACAAACCAAGCGTTGCCGTTTGCTTCTGGATTTAATTGCAACGCTGATTTTCCTTGATCTGGATAAATAATATACTTTGCGTTCAACATATTCAATACTTCCATATTGATTTTCTCTCCCATTTGATAATCAAACAACTCTTGATAGCGTCCCATTTTAGCGGCATGATACCCACCAATTGAATTATGGAAATATGAAGTTCTTCCATCTTGTAACGGACTTACATTAAAATCTGCAACTCTATAATGGCTTTTATCTTTTAGTATTTCTTTATCAATTGCTGTTTTTTGAAAAGGGACATCGATGTTTTTTGCACGCTCAAAAGAAGCTGTATTTACATAATTAAGATTTACAGAAACTAAATCGAATAGTATAAGTACTGCAAAAGCAACAATTGCTTTGGTTTGATTCAGTTTATTTTTGATAAAAAACCATAAAATCCCAACCGATATCGAAACCAAAATTAGTGATCTCAAACTATCTTGAAACAACATCGATTTTCTGTCAGAAATTAAAGCTTCTGTTAAACCCGTTATATCATATTGTTTTAAACCTCCATCTCTAAATCCTTCAAAAGAAAACAGACTTGATCCGAAAATAATAAAGAAAATTGAAATTCCACCAAGAATATAAAACGCTTTTTTAAGTGCATCTTTCTTCTTCTGATCAGAAACATTTTTAGAAAAGAATTGTTTTAATGCTAAGATTCCTAAAATCGGAATACAAATTTCTGCAATTACTTGTATTGAAGAAACCGCTCTAAACTTATTGTATAGCGGCATGTAATCTATAAATAGGTTGGTAATTATGTCAAAATTCTTTCCCCAACTTAATACAATAGAAAAAACTGTTGCAGCTACTAACCACTTCTTTAAAGTGCCTTTCACTAAAAATGCACCTAAGAAAAACAGAAATATAATTACTGCTCCAATATACGCAGGAGCTTCAATTATGGTTTGCTCTCCCCAATAGGTTAAAACTTGCTTAGAATATTCATCTGCAGCTTTAACTCCATATTTTGCTTTAAACGCTTTATAATATTCTGAATCTTTATCTAAATTCTCAACGGTTCCTCCACCCATAAACCTTGGAATAAACAAATTGAATGTTTCAGTTATTCCATAACTATATTCTGTAATATATGCTTTAGACAACCCTTGAGTTACTTTCTTCTGAGAACCATCTGGGGCAATGGTTAATTCTGTTTTTCCTCGTGTACTCGCATCAGCATATTCTTTCATTGCCATTAACCTGGTGGCATTAACCCCTAAACCTAAAATCATTGCAAACAAAATAACTGCAGACTGTTTTATAAAAGGTACATACGCTTTCTCTTTAATGGCTTCTATCAATTTTACAATTCCTAAAATGAGGATTATAAAACCCAGATAGTATGTCATTTGCGGGTGATTCGTATTTATTTCTAATGCCATTGTTACCGCAGTAACAATAAACCCAAGTAAATACTTACGTTTAAAAACCCAAATTACACCAGCCAACACCATTGGCATATACCCAATTGCATGTGCTTTTGCGTTGTGTCCTGCACCAAATATAATGATTAAATATGTTGAAAAACCAAATGCTAAAGCGCCTAATACGGCCAGCTTCCATTCGGCATTTAATGCGGTAAGTAATAGTAAAAAACCCAAGAAATATAAAAAAATATAATCTGCTGGTCTTGGTAAAAAACGCAATAAGCTATCGACTTTTTTAATAAAATCATTCGGGTAGTATGCACTTAATTGATAAGCTGGCATTCCACTAAAAGCTGAACCCGTCCAATAAGGTTCATTTCCTTTTTCAGCTCTATAATCTACAATTTCTTTAGACATTCCTTTAAACTGAGTAATGTCACTCTGTTTAATTTTTTGTCCTTTTAAAACCGGGTGGAAATAGGTGATTGACGCAATTACAAAAATGACAATTGCTATTAGATAAGGTGCTAGTTGCTTTATTCTCATATTAATCAACCTCTTCATAATCAACATATTCCCCAACAGAATTGTTGCTTTGATTTGACTTCCCAGGCTTTTTATCAATTATCGTTTCACCAACATTTACTTTTGGATCTTGTTGCCCACCACCTTGTTGTTGCCTTACGTTATCTTGAACTTTATTTATAAATCGTTTTAAGAAAAACGGAAGTACATATCTCGTTATTATTTTAAATACGTAGTAGAAAGCTAAAATAACTATTATTGTTCTTAATAAACCCATATGTAATGCTTAATGCTTTAATTGTTTCAGAAAATTACTTCAAAAGTAACAATTTGAGACCACTTTTAACGTTAAGAATATACAAAATACTTTAGTAAAAGCTTAAAAAAGCATTTTCTTGAATATGACGTGTGGTATTTTTGCTGTATGTTTGTCGCTATTGGCAAAACAGAAAGAAACTTGCTAATAAATTACCCCAAAAACGAATATGAGTAAAAAGATTCTTCTTTTCTTTTTTTTATTTAGTAGTTATCTACTAAATGCTCAATACACCACTGTTATTAATTCTAACAGACCTGGTTTTTCTGAAAGCCCGTATAGTGTTGGCTTAGGAATCTACCAGTTAGAAACAGGGTTGTTTTTTAATACTCATAAAATTGGAAGAACTTTTGGAAGTAATTTAGTTTTCAGAACTTCATTTTTTAAAGACAGACTTGAGTTTAACACCAATCTTACTTTTCAAAAAGACAAAATAGCTTATGAAAAGGTTTTTAATGCTTATTATTTCAATAGCGGATTAAGCAAATTTACTGTTGGCGCTAAGTATTTGGTGTACGAACAAGAGTATGAAGACAAATCTAAAGAAGTTAGAAGCTGGAAAAAGCGTCATGCTTTTGATTGGAAAAGATTAATTCCGTCTGTTGCGGTGTATTTAGGCGTAAACACAAACGCTGTAGGAGACATCTATAAACAGGAGGGCGTGACTCCAAAAATTGGAGTTTTACTGCAAAACAATTTGAGCAAAAAACTTAATATTGTTACCAATGTTTTTTATGACAATATTGGAAGTGATTATTCAGAATTATCATATATCCTTACAGGAACTTTTTCTCTGAATAATGAGTGGTCTACTTTTCTTGAGCACAAAGGAAGCTATAAAGGTTCTCAAGTTAATAACGATTTCGGGATTGGAGTTGCCTACTTATCTAGCAGACATTTTCAAATAGATGCTTCTACTCGACTTAATTTTAATGGAAAAACGTCAGAGCATTATACTGCAATTGGTTTTTCTTTTCGTTTAGATAGACATATAATCCCTTTTACAGAGGTAGATGAAAACGGAAATAAAGTTGAATATACAGAATTAATCAGGCCTAAAAAGAAAAAGTTTTTTGGTAGGTTTATTGAAAAAGCAGTAAACTTCTTTAAATTTAAAAAGAAGAAAGAGGAAAACTCCTCTCGTAAAAGACCTGCTAGAAAAAGAAAACAATCTACAACTCAAAAAGCGATAAAAAAGAAAAAAGGTGGTTTTTTTGATTTTTTAAAACGAAAGAAGAAGAAAAAGAAGAAGAAAGACGATACTAAAAACGACAATTAGTACTTCTACGTTTTGTATCTTTACCTTATGATTACCATAAAAGAAATTTTTACAAAAAAGGAATTGAAACAGTTTGTTACTTTTCCTTTTTCACTTTACAAAAACAACAAATATTGGGTACCGCCAATTATAAAAGATGAGGTTGACAGTTTTGACAAAACGAAAAATCCTGTTTTTGAAATTGCGGATGCTCGTTTCTTTTTAGCCTATAAAAACGGAAAAATTGTAGGTCGTGTTGCTGCAATAATTAATAGTTATGAAGTAGAAAAACAACAAATCAAAAAAATGCGTTTTGGTTGGCTAGACATGATTGATGATGTCGAAGTAACTAGACTATTATTAGAAAAAGTAAAAGAGATCGGATTTCAAAATAAGCTAGAATACATAGAAGGCCCCGTAGGTTTTAATAACTTAGATAAAACCGGTGTTTTAGTTGAAGGTTTTGATCATTTAGGTACAATGATTACCTGGTACAATCATCCGTATTACAAAGATCATCTAGAAAAACTTGGGTATACAAAAGAGAAAGAATACTTAGAGAATAAGTTTAAGTTTAAAAATGTCGATGCTATTTATTACAATCGTGTTAGCAATATTATAAAAAGAAGATTCGACTTAAAAGCATTAGATTTCACAAAGACAAAAGACATCATGCCTTATGTTGATGAAATGTTTGATGTCTTTAGTCAGAGTTACTCTAAACTCTCAACTTTTGTACCTATTTCTGATGCACAAGTAGATTTTTTTAAAAAGAAATACATCAGTTTTATCAACCCAGAGTATATCAAATTTGTAGTTGATAAAAACCATAAACTAGTAGCTTTTGCTATTGTGATGCCTTCTTTTTCTGAAGCATTGCAAAAGGCAAAAGGAAAATTATTTCCATTCGGTATTTTTCATTTATTAAAAGCACGTAAACATGCAAAAGATGTTACCTTTTATTTAATTGGTGTACATCCAGAGTATCAAAACAAAGGTGTAACTGCGATACTTTTTGATCAGTTTACAAAAACATTTACTCCAAAAGGAATAGAGAATTGTATTAGAACTCCAGAGCTTGAAGAGAACGAAGCAATTAACAAAATCTGGAAGAATTTTAAACCAGTTACACACAAAAGGCGAAGAACATACAGAAAGAATATTCAGTAGACAAAACTAAAAATTCTGGCTTTTCAACTTTGAATATTTACTGCTCTGATACTTTGTAACTTTGCAACTCTTAAACCAATAAAACATGCAATTATTTTATAATAAGGACATCTCAAAAAATGATACTCAATTTACATTTGATAAAACTGAGAGTAGACATATTGTAAAAGCACTGCGAAAAAAAGAAGGTGATTTTTTACATATTACCAATGGGAAAAATGAATTGTTTACTGTAAAAGTAATTTTAGCAAACGACAAAAGATGTTTGGTAGAAATTACAAAAACTGAAGAAAAACCAAAACCTTGGAGCTACAATTTACACATTGCCATTGCGCCTACAAAAAACAACGACAGATTAGAATGGTTTTTAGAAAAGGCAACAGAAATTGGAATTGATGAAATTACTCCAATTATTTGCTCAAACTCAGAAAGAACTGTTTTAAAAACAGAGCGGTTAGATAAAATTGTACAGTCTGCAATGAAGCAATCACTAAAATTTGTCTTACCAAAATTAAACGAACCTATCAAGTTTACTGATTTCATCAAGCAAGATTTTGATTCAGAATTATTCATTGCGCATTGCGAAGAATTAGATAAAAAATCATTAGCAAAGACCATTAAACCGAACACTAATATTCTTATTATGATTGGACCAGAAGGTGATTTCTCTCCAGCTGAGATTGAAAAAGCATTGGCAAATAAATTCACTCCAGTTACTTTAGGAGAAAGCAGATTGCGTACAGAAACTGCGGGTGTTGTTGCAGCACAAACTGTGGCTCTAATTAATGAATTGAATTAGCCTATATTTTAGTATATTGCTTCAAATTCGATTATAATCTATTTAATGAAGCACCTTTTTACACTTTTCATATTTTGTATTACTCTTCATTTAAACGCACAAGAGATTGCAATTTTAAAATACAATGGCGGTGGAGATTGGTATTCAAACCCAACTGCTTTACCCAACTTAATTGAATTCACAAACAGCAATAGCAAGACCACAATACATCGAAATCCAAAAACAATTGTTGCCAACGATTCTGATATATTCAATTTCCCAATTGTCTTTTTAACTGGACATGGAAATGTTTATTTCTCAGAAGATGAAGCCAAAAACCTCCGGAACTATTTAATCTCTGGTGGGTTTCTACATATTTCTGATAATTATGGTTTAGACAAATTTATTCGACGAGAAATTAAAAAAGTATTTCCTGAATTACAATTCCAAGAAATACCAAAAAATCATCCGATTTATAGCCAAACATTTACCTTTAAAAACGGGTTACCTAAAATTCATGAACACGACAAAAAAAGACCACAAGGCTTTGGGTTATTTTATGAAGGAAGATTGATTTGTTTTTACGATTACGAATCTGACTTAAGTGACGGATGGGAAGATGAAATAGTACATAACAATCCTAAAAGTGTTCGAGAAAAAGCATTGAAAATGGGGTCAAATATTATCGAATATGCTTTTAAAAATTAATTAAATGTCTGGTCGAGCGCAGTCGAGATCTAATTAAAACCTTTCGACTGCTCTCAAGGAGACAAAAAAAATAGAATATGCTTTTAAAAACTGATCAAATCACCAATATAGACGCTATTAAAATCAACTTTGATTCTAATGGATTATGGGTCTTGAATATTGCCATTGGCATTATTATGTTTGGTGTAGCATTGGGTATTTCTATTGATGATTTTAAACGTTTGTTCAAAAAGCCAAAGATTGTTTTTGTAGGTATCTTATCACAATTTTTTTTATTACCTGCCGCTACATTCTTAGCAATTCTAATCATTGAACCTCATCCTAGTTTTGCTTTGGGAATGATGATGATTGCTGCGTGTCCTGGCGGAAATGTATCTAACTTCTTTAGTAAAATGGCTGGAGGAAACGCAGCGCTATCAGTTAGTTTAACTGCTTTTGCTACGTTGATTTGTATCTTTATGACTCCATTCAATTTACATTTTTGGGGAAGTTTATACGAACCAACAAATGTTATTTTACAAACTGTAGAACTGAATCCGTATGATTTATTTAAGCTCGTTATATTAATACTCGGAATTCCGTTAATTACAGGAATGCTCATAAAACACTATCATTCTACAATGGCTTCTAAAATTGAAAAAGTATTAAAACCATTATCAATGTTGGTTTTTATTGCTTTGATTTTCATCGCTTTTTCTCAAAACCTTGACATTTTCACAGATTACATTCACTTAGTTGTATTCTTAGTAATATTCCATAATATCTTTGCATTCATTCTTGGTTATTATACTGCAAAAGCATTTGGATTGAACAAAGCAGATACCAAAACAATCTCTATGGAAACCGGAATTCAAAACGGAGGTTTAGGATTGTTATTAATCTTTGGATTCTTTGAAGGACTTGGAGGAATGGCGATACTTGCTGCTTTTTGGGGGATTTGGGATGTATTCTCTGGAATGGCGTTGGCAACCTACTGGGGAAGAAAGAAGTAACAGTT
>JBLFXB010000009.1:0-40178 GCA_047611925.1 Polaribacter sp. | reverse complement strand
ATCTACCAACAACAAAAATTTGCATTGTACATAGCAAATCAGATGAAATAACCCCTTACAGAATGAGTCTGCAAATTTCAGAACTAAATAAAGATGTGAATCTTTTGCTACTAAATGGATACTCCTATAACTCCTTATACGAATCACCGAATGCAATTTTTTGGAATACAGTATTAAATTGTGAAAAGAACTAATGCAAAAAAACCTATAAGTAATAGCAGCTCAGGCATGCTACTGATCATAGCCAAACCGTTAGCAAAACCCCAAAAACTATTACTTCAAAATAAAAACAGCAATGGCTATAAACACTACAATTTGTGTCCATTTTAGATAGAGACCAACATTTTATGAATTTTAATGTCGGTAGAAATTGATCCTGCTAAAATTGCAATTGTTGAAAAAAAACAATAGAAGCATCAGGTTTTGGGAAAGAAATTAAAAACCACACCTATGATGAATTAAAGTCTCCTTCAATGTGGTTATACGTAAAAAATGACACCACTTATAACTAATCGACTAGCTATAACACACTTACAAAAAGTATCGCAAATTTTCTATTCATTTTTTATTTACTAAATTAAGTGCTTAAAACACGCAATTAATCTTATCCAAATTAGTTGGTAAACATCAAATCGATAATATAAATTTTCTAAATTACACCTTATGCGAAACCTATACGAGGTAATAAAAGATAGTTTACATTTCAATAAGTTTATTATTGATGATCTGGTTTGTGTAGAATATACATGCCCTCTTGAGGATCAGCAGTTAGGATTGTTTACTGAATATGATTACATCATCTATGTTCTCAGTGGTTCAAAATCTTGGAAAACAATTCATGGGGAATGGAAAATTAATACAGGAGAAACACTTTATGTAAAAAAAGGTGCTTCTATAATTACCCAATTTTTTGAAGAGGACTTCTGCATGCTAGGATTCTTTTTACCTGACCAGCTTATTCGTGAATCATTGCAAGAAACCGATCCAATTGTTACAAAGCTCTCCCTAGATAAAATCCAAACATTTACAGCTTCACAATTAAAAAAAGATAATTATTTAGATGGTTTTTTTAACTCAATGCTGCACTATTTTAGAAATAATGAGCAACCTGCAGATTCTATTATTATATTAAAACTTAAAGAGTTATTGCTAAATCTGATGTATAAAAGTGAAGATAAATTACTCATCTCTTATTTAAATTATATCAAAGAGAACAGCAACCCAGCGCTAACTCATATTATGGAATCGAACTTCTGTTACAATTTAAATATTGAGCAGTTTGCTAGAATGTGCCACCGCAGCTTATCTACTTTTAAACGAGATTTCCACAATCACTACGATACAACACCAGGCAAATGGCTACTTTCAAAAAGATTGGATTTTGCTGCGAATATGCTGCTTAGCAAGAATACGAACATATCTCAAGTGGCATTTGAAAGTGGGTTTGAAGACATATCACATTTCAGCCGAGTCTTCAAAGATAAATTTAGTACAACCCCTAGCACTTATCGAAAAGATCGTGCTTAAAAGTTTAATGAACTTTTAAGCACGATTATTAAACTTATGAGCAAAGTATAGCTCGTATTTATTTAATTTCTTTGTGTTGCACTTAATTAAGACACCATGAAAACATCTGAAAATACAACCAACAACTGGATCGAATTAACACATGAATTAGGACGCTCTTTTGAGGAACGTGCAAGCAAACATGACCTAGAAGGCAAATTTGTATTTGCTAATTACGAAGATCTAAAAAAACATAAATTCTTCTCAGCGGCAATTCCATTAGTGCTTGGAGGAGGTGGGGTTTCACACTCAGAAATGTGCGATATTATCCGCACTATTGCCCTCTATTGTAGTTCTACAGCATTAGCGTTTTCGATGCATCAGCATTTAATTGCTGCAGCAAACTGGAAGCTTAAAAACAAAAACATGGGGCAATCTATGTTGCAAAATGTTGCTGAGAATGAATTGGTACTTATTAGTACAGGGGCACGAGATTGGTTAGGATCTAATGGTGCATTGAAAAAAACAAATGGTGGCTACTTATTTTCAGGTAAAAAGCACTTTGCAAGCCAATCTATAGGAGGCGACGTTGTAGTAACCAGTGCACAATTTTTTAACTCAGACAATAACTGGGAAGTCTTACATTTTTCTGCACCTATGAGTGCTGATGGGATTTCTATTGCAGAGGATTGGGATGTTATGGGAATGAGAGCAACGGGGTCACAAACAATCGAATTCAATGAAGTATTTATTCCTGACTCTGCGATAGCGCTATCAAGACCGAAAGATGAGTTTCACCCAATTTGGGGAGTTGTTCTAACTGTAGCCCTTCCGCTAATAATGTCAGCCTATGTTGGTATTGCTGAAAAGGCAATGGAAATAGCAATTGAAAAAGGAAAGAAATACACACGTAACAACAGTCATTTGCCTTATATGATTGGGAAATTAAACAATTCCTTACTCAGCGCTCAATCTCAACTAAAGATGATGTCTTTGCTAACAAACAATTTTGACTTCAAACCGAATGAGTTAACTACCGTTCAGGTTCTTTCTTATAAGACCAATATATCTGAGGATACCAAACGGGTTGTTGCTGAAGCTATGGATGTAATAGGAGGCCAAAGCTTTTATAGAGCAAATACGCTAGAGCGATTGTTTAGAGATGTACAAGCATCTCCCTTTCATCCATTACCAAAATGGGATCAATACGCTTTCACAGGAAAGAGACTATTAGCATAAGGGCCATATTCCCCTTAAAAATAATGACTTAATCATTTAAATACATTATTCTATGCAAACAAATGAAAAAACGCTACCTAGAGTTAGAATAAATAACCTAAAGGCTCAGGGCTATACTGCATTTTCTGATTGCGAAATCACCGAGTTTGCTTGGGGTAACCGATTTGCCTCCATACTTTCTGGAATAACGCTATTAATCGGTCTACTAACTACTAGTATTTCAACCCTAATTGCGCTCAATATAATTATAGCAGGAGGGCTTCTTTTACCTAATAGTCCATTTGATTACATCTATAATTTTTTATTGAGCAATGTATTGAACAAACCAAAGATTCCTCCTAGATCCAAACAAGCAAAATTTTCACTCTTAATAGCATTTCTTTGGCTTAATAGCACCATTGCTTTATTCTATTTTGAGTATACCCTTTTTGGATATATTATGGGAGGTATGCTTTTGTCTGTATCTGCACTTGTTAGTACAACAGACTTTTGCATACCCGCAGTTATCTATAACTTACTTTATAAGATTAAAATAAAAAAATAACGCTTTGTCAACACCATATAAAAAATGGCTTTGGAAAATCTTACAGAGATCTCCCAAAGCCAGTTTTTTATATAATGAGGTTTGTCCAATACATACAACAACGTTGTCAAAAATGTATTCAATCAACAAAGTGTTGTACTTTTTTTTCAGCTTACATACCCGACTTAACAGGAG
The DNA here is from genome assembly GCA_047611925.1 of Polaribacter sp. Taxonomy (GTDB): domain Bacteria; phylum Bacteroidota; class Bacteroidia; order Flavobacteriales; family Flavobacteriaceae; genus Polaribacter. The sequence goes on along the minus strand of JBLFXB010000009.1, from coordinate 36,715 downwards.
ATGTAGTTGTACTCATATCTCGAACACATATGTATTTCCCATCTCGTTTCTGGAAATAAGACATGTAATTTCCATTCTGCTTTTCGATACCAGAAGAATCGAATTGAGTCCAAGAACCAATTTCAATCGCAGTATTACCTTCAGCAAATAGGTCTACAACTGTATATACATTATAATTTCCTGTTGAATCATTTGCAATATTATTTGCAATGTTGTCCCTTATAGCAGTCTTTCCTATAAGAGGTTGCCTGTTTCGACTATAACTCATGGCATCTTCGCTATAATAGGCAGCTACAGCGTCAGCATCTTTCGCTTTTTCACCTGCTGCAAAGGCATTTTCTAATGCTTGAATTTCGGTTTCAACTTTTTCCATATCAAGGACTTCTTCTTTTTCTTTAGTTGCGCAGGCAGAAATAATAAAAGCCGTAAAGGCTAAAAACGCAAATAATCTAATGTTTTTTTTCATAATAGTTTATATTAGTTTAATCATAAATATACAACTTAAATACTTGACTAACAATTAATTGCATTTTAATTAATTTAACGGGATAAAAATAATTTCGGATTTGCTCTTGAAAAAAATTACTTAATAGAAATTAAAGCCTATTTGCTAGTCCGTCAAATTTTATAATTTGGCTTATTGATTTAAAAAAAAAAAGGATAATAAAAAATTAAAAATTCTACTCGTGCTTCATCCGAAAATAATTTTATAATTTGCACGCTATGAGCCATACACAATACATTGGCAATACTTAAAAAAACGAACAAGAATGAACAAAATAATCATACAAGGAATTCAGTTTGACGAAAAATCTTCTTTTCAAAATGGCCCTAAACTTGCACCGCCTTTGATTCGAGAAGCATTAAATTGTGGCTCTGCAAATATGTTTGCAGAAAACTTAACGTCTATTGAGAATTCAAAAATTGAAGATAAAGGAGACTTTAAAATTTTAAATTATTTTGATATAGAAAAAATAACCAAAACCCACCTTGATTCAGGTGCAAAAGTTTTTACGTTAGGTGGTGACCACTCCATTACATTTCCGATAATTAAAGCACATTTCGAAAAATATTCTAAATTGGATATTCTTCATATTGATGCACATTCTGATTTATTTGACAATTTTGAAGGTGATAAATATTCACACGCTTGCCCATTTGCAAGAATTATGGAAAATGGATTAGCAGTAAAACTAGTTCAAGTTGGAATAAGAACATTAAATACGCATCAAGCAGAACAAGCTGAAAAATTTAATGTTGAAATCCATCAAATGAAAAACTTGGATTTATCAACAATACCAAAATTTAAAAACCCTTTATATATTTCTTTAGATATGGATGGTTTTGACCCTGCATTTGCTCCTGGAGTTTCACATCACGAACCTGGAGGTTTAACTTCTAGACAAGTTATAGATTTAATTCAGAGCATAGAAACAGAAGTAATTGGAGCTGATATTGTTGAATATAATCCAAATAGAGATTTCCAAAATATGACGGCTTTCTTAGCTGCAAAAATGATGAAAGAAATAGTAGCTAAAATGATGTAAAACTGCTACATAAATAACTAACATCAAGTAAATTATATATATATTAAATTTCGGGCAAGAATTCCAGTTCTATAAAACGTACATTTATTTCGGAATTTATCACTCAAATGCAATTGAAAAACTACCAATACATGATTAAACGACTACAAAATAATGAGATAGAGGTCTCTAAAAAAATTCGTGCTGTTTTTCAAGTGTCATATAAAGTAGAGGCCAAATTATTAAAAGCTATCGATTTTCCTCCCTTAAAAAGACCTCTCGAAGATTATGTAATAAGCAATACAGTGTTTTTCGGATACTTAAAAAACGAAGAACTAGTTGGAGTGATTGAAATTGATCATAACAATAACTATACACTTATCAGAAGTTTAGTGGTAGACCCGCTTTTTTTTAGACAAGGAATAGCAAGAAAGTTAATGGAATTTACACTCAATACATTTGACTCGAATTTGTTTATTGTTGAAACGGGACTAGAAAATAAACCTGCTTCTAAATTATACACAGAATTTGGCTTTATAGAAGTTAAACAATGGGATACTGACCACGGAGTTAGAAAAATAAAATTTGAAAAGAGACTAATTACCTCCCACAATAACAGGGAATAATTTATTGTGTAGCAATTTTAAAGGCTGTTTTGAAAATTTTTTGTTGTTTCTACACGTTTATGTTTTGTTCTAACGAACTAACACACCTTAAAAAATCATTAAATAGCTGTTGTATTTAATTAAAAAGACTTACAATTCCTGAAATTTAGCATCTAAAGTTAATCTGTAAAATTAGCACTTTTTAGATGCGCTTTTTTATACAAAAACACATTATCTTCAATGTAACAAAACGTCTTGTAACACTTTTAAAACAAATCTAATTAATGTATATTTCCGGCCTATTTGAAGGTGAAAATTATGAAAGACAATAAAATGCTCAATTATATTAAAGATGTATTAGAAAACATGCCAATTGACTGGTTAAATCTAACAACACATCGACTAGATATTTATGATGAAAAACTAGCTAAAACTCAATTTTTAGATCGGTTTGAAACCTTATTTAATCACACTAATTCTAAAGCATCAGCACTAAGTGAATTACCCACTGCTTTCGATTATATTAGATTAGGACACCCTTTATCTTGTTTACTAGAATGGGCTATTGGGAACTTACATGCTATAAAATCAGAAAATGTAATAAGTTTTTCATCAAAAACGATTCCTGTTTTAGCTATTCTAAGAAAAAATTTATTAGATACTAAAAACACCCAAATTATGTATACTGGTGAATTCCCAGCATATTTTGATGTTGAAGTATTAAGGAATGTTTACGGTTATAAATTTGAGTTAAAGAAGGTTGAAAATACTTCAACCATTTCTACGTTTAACGGCAGTACTATTTTCATTTCACAACAAGATGAAATTTGCAATTTTGAGCTAACCAAAAATATTGATTTTCACATCAATGTTCATGCTCATTTGGGAAGTATTTTAGTAGTAAATGGTGCACAAAACAAACCGTATATCTCAGACATCCAACACGTACGAAGAAGAGAGACCATCGCAATGACACCAGCCAATTCTCTTGCTGCCTTAAAGTCTCTGGTAGCGAAATCTTCTTTTGAAAATACCAAAAACACAACCGAGACAAACAAAAAAAGTGTCTTAGATTCAATTGCAGCCATTACCGGATCAAATACAAAGGCACTCGTTGCTTCTAGTGGACTCTCTATACAGTATGCTATTTTAATGGGGTTAATTCATGATGCGCTAGAAAAACATAAAGGGAAGAAAATTAAAATTGTAGTTCCTCCAAATTGTTATGGAGGCACAAATGACCAAGCAAGACGTGTTGCTGCTTCTATTGAGAATGTTGAAGTGGTAGATTTACCTGTTGATGGTGATAACGATATGGTGCAAAGTATTAATCTTGTTTTAGCTAAAATTGCTACCGAAGATGCGATTCCTTACATAATTGCTGAAATTCCAACAAACCCGAGAGTTGAAGTTCCAGATCTTATAAAACTAAAAGATGTTTTAAAGAAAGTACGTACAACTGCAACTGGTGAAACGGCTGTCGATCCTGTATTTATTTTAGATCAAACATTTTGTCCTAATGTGCACTTTTTAGGTGGTGATGAAATACTATCAACGGTTAGAACCATTTCATTTGCTAGTGGATCTAAATTTCCAAGTGGGGGACAATGTACTGCTGGCTACTGTGTAGGAAATAAAAAAACGGTTGCTTTGATGGAGAAAATAGAAATGCATCTAAGACTTTGTGATAACGAGGCTACAGCGCTTCAATATGAAGTATTAGCAAAACAATTGCCTTCAATGAAGCAAAGAATTCAAGATGCTTATACCAATACACGTGAGTTTGTAAACTTTATCAACGAGACTTTACCAGAAGCGAAAATAAATTTTGTTTCAGAAGAATTAGCAAAACAAGGATTTACTCCATCTGTTTTTTCATTAGACCTTCCTACTAAAGGGACTACTGATCAAGAAAGAGAAGCTTATAAAAGAGCATTGAATTTGAAGTTAATCAATTTAATGATTACGAAAATCCCTAATGAAAGTAAGTATTGTGTAAGTTATGGACAGTTAAAAGGATGCTATTGGACAATACCTGCAACATCTACTCAAGGGACAACTAAAGAGGGAGACAAAGATTATATTGCTCGCGTAGCGCTCTCTCCTGACATGGATCTTGAACTTCATAAAAAAGTGTTTTTAGAATTTGTTGAGAAAATATAACACTATAGATAAATAAAAAAGCACTTAACACGATATCTGTAAATATGATACTCAGGTGTTTATAAAATTAAAAAAAAGTGTAACTTTGGGTAAGAGCATACCTGAAGGCGCACTGCTTTCTTCTGCCCTACTTACTATATACTAAAGGAGATGTATAATAAGAATATTAACTTTATTACACTCCTAATAAAATGAATGAATACAACAAATAATATACATATGAATATAGCAGTACTCATAGACGGAGATAACATACCATCTGCTCACGTTAAAGAAATGATGGAGGAAATAGCAAAATATGGAAATCCAACAATTAAAAGGATTTATGGGGATTGGACGAGTCCACATTTGTCAAAATGGAAAAACCTATTACTACAAAATGCAATTACTCCAATTCAACAATACGCATATACTACAGGTAAAAACGCCACAGATTCGGCTATGATAATTGATGCGATGGATATTCTATATTCAGAAAAAGTAAATGGATTTTGCCTCGTTTCAAGTGATAGTGATTTCACAAAACTTGCTACTAGATTAAGAGAAGCAGGCAAGCAAGTTATTGGAATTGGAGAGAAAAAAACACCAAACCCCTTTATTGTAGCTTGTGATAAATTCATCTATATCGAAATTATTAGAAAGCAAACTGAAAAGAAAGAAAGCGTTAATCAAAAAGACAACGGAAAAGATAGTATTGATCAAATCACTCCAAAGGTTACGAAACTAATATCTACAACAATTTCTGATTTATCGGATGAAGATGGCTGGGCGTTTCTTGGAGATGTTGGAAGTTTACTTCAAAAAAAGCAACCAAATTTTGATTCAAGAAATTATGGCTTTGAAAAACTTACTCCCTTAATTAAATCCATTGGGAAGTTTGAACTAGAACAAAGAGAAAACTCTAAGAGTAAAAATAAATTGATTTTCGTAAAGAATAAATAAAAGCATATCTGAAAGAACTGAGGTGAAAAACAAACATTTTATTCATTAATTTCACACAGTATTATTTATTTCACAGAAAATTAACTACTCAACTTACTTTAATTAGTATTTTTGTTAAATGCAGAAAAATATACTACTTATTCTACTTGTTGGGATTTCTTTTTTAGGGTTCTCTCAGACAAATACAAAATTAAAAGGTCAAATTGTAAGTGCAAATAATAAAGCGTTGAGTGCAGCTCATGTTATAAATTTAAACTCAGTTATTGGTACAATTACAACTGAAAATGGTTATTTTGAAATTCCTACCAAAGCCAATGACACCATACTTGTTTCTTATTTAGGTTTTGAATCCATCAAACTAAAAGTTACTAATGATTTATTAAAAGGGAATGAATTAATCATTTCTCTACACGAAAAGGCGAATGAGATTAAAGAAGTAGTAATTAGATCTACAGAACTTATTGGTGTATTAGAAATTGATGTAAAACAAGTACCTAAAGATAGATTTACTAGAATTCACATCAACGGATTGCCACAAACCTATGAAGTTGGGAAACCAGTTTCTCAAAACATGAATTCTCCTGTAGCAGCATTATTTCAGCCTGTCGATTTTTTATACAATCTTTTTGGAAAAAAACCTAAACAACTAATAAAGCTTCAAAAATTAAAGAAGGAAGACAATCTACGTAAAATGTTAAGTGGTAAGTTTGATAGAGAGTTGATGATGGAGTATTTACAAATGGACAAACAAGAGTTGAGAAAACTTCTTGTTGATTGTAATTATTCTGATTACTTTATTCAAAAAGCAAGTGATCTACAAATGATTGAAGCCGTTTTAGATTGTTACGAGAACTACAAAGCAATTAAAAATGGTAAGATAGAACGAGATGTGTTACCTTCAAGAAAGAACTAAAAACAAAAAGGGTTGCAATTATAAAAATTGCAACCCTTTTCTCAACTATTAAAAACTAACTATTACCTTTACCTAAAATACAGATGTGATGTATTTATAGTTATACTTTCTTTTGCTGTTCCAAGAAACTCTCTTAGAATGAAAACTACCAATTTGATTATTCTTTTTTTCTTCTTTTAAATTACTTACTGTTGTCATTATTATTTTTTTAACTATTTTTTTTCAAATTTACTTACACCTATAAGACGTAGATATCTCTAATTAGTTACAGGTCGTTACGGTATTTAACATATATTTATGAAACAAAAAAAAATAGCCTTAAAGGGCTAGTTTTTAACTTCTTGCTCATATAACTGATCTACTTATAATTTCATAAAACAACTATGAAATTAGTATCAAAAAGACAATTTATTATTGATTTTCTAAGAGATTTGGCAATCCATCTTTTCCATATCCAATTACAATAACTTTACTGTTTGGAGACTGTGCTAACTTAATTGTTGCTTGTAATTATCCTGATTACTATTTTCAAAAGCAAATTGAAGTTGTTTTTGTTGGTTACAAGAACTACACAGCAATTAAAAACATAAGATAAAACGAGACGCATTACCTACCAAAAAAAACTAAAATCAAAAAGGGTTGCAATTATAAAAATTGCAACCCTTTTTTCAACTATTAAAAACTAACTATTACCTTTACCTAAAATACAGATGTGATGTATTTATAGTTATATTTTCTTTTGCTATTCCAAGAAACTCTCTTAGAATGAAAACTACCAATTTGATTATTCTTTTTTTCTTCTTTTAAATTACTTACTGTTGTCATTATTATTTTTTTAACTATTTTTTTTTAAAATTTACTTACACTTATAAGACGACAACTTTTTCGAATCGTTACACTTCACATTCGTATTTAACAGATATTTAAGAATAAAAAAAAACCAACCTTAAAAGGTTGGTTTTTAACTTACTAATAAAATTAATTAGTTTTTATAAATTCACTAATATTAAGTCTTTAATAATGTGACTTTAGCATTTTTTTAGTTATTTCCTAAGATAATTGGTAATCCATCTTTTGCAGATCCAATTACAATAACTTTACTGTTTGGAGACTGTGCTAACTTAATTGTTGCTTCAATTCCTTTGTCTTGTAAAATTTTAGCAGTTAAAGATGCACTTAAAATCTTGTTTGCATCTGCTTTACCTTGTGCTTCAATAATTTGCTTTTGTGCTTCTTTTTGAGCAGTAACCAATCTAAATTCATATTCTAAAGATTCTTGTTCTTGCTTTAATTTACGCTCAATTGCTTGCTTAATAGTTGGCGGTAAAGTTACGTCTCTAACCAATACAGAATTTAATTGAATGTATTGAGGCTCTAAAATTTTCTTTGTCTCTTCATAAATTTCTGTTTGAATTGCATCACGTTTAGATGAATACAATTGTTCTGGTGTATATCTACCAACAACACTTCTAGTTGCAGAACGAATTGCAGGTATAATAACACTTTGTAAATAGTTTTCTCCTCTTGTCTGGTGCAACAATGCTACCGTTTTAGTTGTTGCTTGGTATAATACAGAAGCATCTAATTGAATCTCTAAACCATTAGAAGACAATACAGCCATTTTTTTCTCAAACAACTCTTGCTGTCTTACATTGTATTTAAACACCTTATTCCATGGCATTACTAGGTTGAAACCCTCATCTAAAGGTGCTTGGTCTGTTACAACTCCACCAATCCACTTATACAAAACGCCTCTTTCTCCAGATCCTATTGTTACTGCAGATTTAGAAACTAATATAATTGCGACTACTGCGATTACAATAAATATAATTCCGCCTTTTGGGAATTTAAAATCAATTTGTTGATTACTCATCTTTACATTTTTTTTAGTTATTCCAAATTTACAATAAAGACTGCTAAATACAATCTTTATATGTACAATCTTCTATAGATGATTCTAATTCTAAAGTAACATGCTCTAAATTAAACGTGTCATGCAAGACTTTACGTATCTTTTGTTTTAAAATTTTTGCTTTTTCCCAAGTAAAATCAGGGTCATTCACACGTATATGAATCGTAGCAATATTAAACTCTCCATCCATTGTCCAAAGGTGACAATCGTGTACGTTTTCAATATCAGCAATAGCTAACAGCTCTTTTTCTATATCGCTAGTAGATAATTCATTTGGAACGCCTTGTAATATTATTTTAAACGCTTGTTTTATATTTTTAAAAACATTAAATAATACATACCCTGCAATTAATACTGATAAAATAGGGTCCAAAATAGGAAAATCCCAAAATTGCATAATAATACTCGCTATTAAAACGGCTACCCAACCTAACACATCTTCTAATAAATGTAATGAAACAACGCGTTCATTTATTGAGGTTCCTTTTTTTAATTTTAAAACTGCTGCGCCATTTACAATAATCCCTAAAATTGCAAACCACATCATCCCTTTTGCATCAGAAACTTCTGGTGACATAATTCTAGGAATTGCTTCCTTAATAATATAAATAGCCCCTATTATTAATACAACAGAATTAATAATTGCTCCTAGTAATGAGAAACGACCATATCCATAAGAAAAATATTTGTTCGCTTTTTTATTAGATAGTTTTTGAAAATACCAAGACATACCCAGACTTAAACTATCTCCTAAATCATGTACAGCATCAGACATAATTGCCAAACTATTGGTATAAAAACCTCCAATAAATTCTATTATTGTAAATGCGAGGTTTAAGAAAAATGCAACTTTAATATTTCCAGTAGTGTGATGATGTCCGTGATTATGATGATGTCCCATATTTATAAATTTCTAAGTAGACTTTAAAAACAATGAAAAGATTCGAAAAAATAAAAAAAAGAGCGATTAAAAAGAACCGTTCTTCAAAATATATTAATGTGCGTGGCCTTCCATTCCATCTGTCATTTGCAATAGTTTCCCTTTTAAGAAATGTGCTCCTTTTGTTACAATAGAAATATCAAAGCTATTTCCTGTAATCGTTTTTAACTCTGTAAATCCATTATCGGTAACACCTGTGGTCACTTCAATAGGTATAAATTCAACATCACTTTCTGCTAAAAAAACAAATTTCTCTCCTTTTATTTCTATAATAGCATCTTCTGGAACAGCATAGGCTTCTTTCCCTCCTATCAAAATCTGTGCGTTGATAAACATTCCTGATTTTAATATATTTTGAGCATCCTCAAAATGTCCATGAACATTAACTGTTTTCGTTTTGCTATCTACTTTTTGATTAATCAATTTTATATACCCTTTATAATTGAGATCAACTCCAGAAGGTTGAAATAAAAAGTCATCTCCTTTTTTAATCTTTGTGATGTCTGTTCCAAAAACATTTAATTCAGCATGCATATGATCGGTATCTATAATCTCCATCATTTCTGAATTTGTTGCTAAAAATTTCCCTTGATTTAAACTCGTTTCAACGACATATCCTTTAATTGGTGTCTTTATATATATGTATTGTTGAATTCCTTTATTTAAAATTGTATCAGCATTTAAACCAACCATGGTTAACTGCGCAACATAACTTTCTACCAAGCTTTGAGCTGATTTGTATGTCCCTTCAGCAGCTTGAAAAGATTTTTTAGAAGCTATTTCATTTTCAAGTAACATTTTTTTTCTTTCATAATCTGCTTTTGCCACTGTATTTGTATTTACAGCTTTTAAAAAGTCATATTGCAACTTAATAAAATTCGGATGTTTTAAAACAGCAACAACTTGTCCTTTTTCTACTTTATCTCCAGGCAATAAATCAGTTTTATACACAAATGCTTCCATTGGCGCATAAATAGTTGCTTTACTTTGTGGCGGCACCTCAATTGTACCAGTAACCGCTACGTGATTTCTAATGTTTCTTTTTTGAATTGCTTCAACCTTAAGGTTGGTCGTTTCTAATTGAGCTTTTGTTAAATGAATTTCATTTTCTACATGCTCTTCCTCAACAACGGTGTCTTTAGTTTTTTTTTTCTGTGTTTTTGTAGTACAACTGATAACTACAACAGCTAATAATAAATATATAATTTTCTTCATGGTATTATTCTTTTGTGTAAAATTCATACGCAATTACCGTCTGATTGTAATTGTTAATGAGTGATAAATAGTTTTGCATTACTTGAAAATAAGCGTTGAAACTTTGACTGTATTGGTAGGCATCAATTTCTCCTAATTGATAGGCAAGCTTTATTTTCTTTAAAAATTTTGACGCTTTATTTTTTGTCTTTTCAACATTTTCTAGCGCCGTATTTAAATAGGACACCTGTGTTCCTAAACTTTTAAAATTGTTTTGTAATGCAATGGTTTTTGAGGTGTTTTCAAAAGCAACTTCTTCTTTTATAATTTGCTGCTTCTTAACTGTTGCATTTTTTGACCAAATTGAAAGCGGAATATTTAACCCTACATTAAACCCACTATATCCTAAAGCGTTTCCTGTTTTTCTATTGACAAATCCAGCAGTTAATTCAGGAAAATAGACAGATTTAGCTACAGAAATATTCTTTTGTGCAACCTGATTACTTTTCTTTATTGCTGATAAAAATGAAGTAGACAACGCATCATTTTTCAAAAACACCTCCTTTTTCTGAGGTAATTTAGTGAGTGGCTCAATGGCATTACTTATTTGTAATAACTGTTTCAATTCATTTTCTATCTTTAAAAACTGCGTATAGATCTTACTTTTTTGAGATTGAACACCTAAAGATTGCAACGCTGTTAAATCACTTTCCAAACCTCCTATTTCTCCAGATTGATGCAACTTTTTAGCAATGGCATTAATTTGATTGCTATTTAACTGTTGCTCTTCGAGTAAAGAAATAAGTGCATATAAATAATGCCATTGCTGATACATACTTTTTGCATTCTGTATGGTTTCTTTCAATGAGATTTTATTTGAAACTTTTGCCAATTGGTTTTTTGCAATTGCTAGTTTTCGATTTTGAATATGAGATAAAACAGAACCGAAATTCTGTTTTACAGACCATTCTTTTTCAGAAATACCGTTAGAAACGCCAACATCTTGAAATTGAATATACAGTGGCTTTAAATCGATAACTTCAGAAATACCAAATTCACTTTTGGTAATATTAACGGTTGATGTATTCAATGAAACAGAACTTTTAATAGCCAAACTAACAACGGCTGTTTCTGATAACTTCTGCGGTTTTTGTTGTGCGTTCATCATTGTTGTACTAAACAAAACCAAAATAATTACTGCTGATTTAGATACCATAACTTTTTTTGTTTTAATAGATTCAAACAATACATACAATACTGGTAAAATCAATAGCGTTAATAAGGTTGCTGATACCAATCCACCAATTACAACAGTTGCTAAAGGTTTTTGTACTTCTGCACCTGCAGATCCAGAAAGGGCCATTGGCAAAAACCCAAGTGAAGCAACTAAAGCTGTTAAAATTACGGGACGTAATCTTACAGATGTTCCTTTTTTAACAATCTCTATAATGTTTGTAATCCCTTCTTTTTTCAACCTATTAAATTCAGCGATTAACACAATTCCGTTTAAAACTGCTACTCCAAATAAAGCAATGAAACCAATTCCTGCAGAAATAGAAAACGGCATGTCTCTAACCCATAACGCAAAGATTCCTCCAATTGCTGACATTGGAATTGCGGTAAAAATCAACACACTTTGTTTCACTGATTTAAAAGTGATATACAATAAAAAGAAGATTAATAATAGCGCCACAGGAACCGCAATTAAGAGTCTTTCTCTTGCTTCTTCTAAATTTTTAAAGGTTCCTCCATACGTAATATAGTACCCCGGATCAAATTGAATTTTGGCTGCTACTTTTTGTTGCAACTCATTCACAATACTAGCTACATCTCTGCCCCTAACATTAAACCCAACAGTAATTCTTCTTTTAGCATCATCACGTTGAATCTGATTTGGTCCCGTTTCAAAATGTACATCTGCTAAATTAGTTAACGGAATTTGAGTCCCATTTGGAGCTGTAATATATAGATTTTTAATATCTGTAATGCTTCCTCTATGTTCTTCTGCCAATCGAACAACCAAATCAAATCGTTTTTCGCCTTCATAAACCGAACCAACAACTTTTCCTGCAAAAGCAGAGTTTACAGTTGTATTTACATCAGAAACATTCAATCCGTAATACGCCAACTGACTGCGGTTATAATTGATAACAATCTGCTTTAACCCTGTTATTTTCTCTACATATAAATCTTCTGCGCCTTCTATACTGGGAATTTCAGCTGCAATTTGAGCACCATACTCTACAAGTTGATCTAAATCTTCTCCATACACTTTCAAAACAACATCTTGTCTCGCTCCTGTCATCAACTCATTAAAACGCATTTGAATTGGTTGTTGAAACCCAAAAGTGACCCCCACCATCTGCTCATCTAACGTTTTCTGCATTTTATCAGCCAATTCATTTTTAGAATCTGTGACTTTCCAATCTTCTTTGTCATTTAGAATAATCATTAAGTCGGCGGCTTCTATCGGCATTGGATCTGTAGGTATTTCTGAAGAACCAATCTTTCCAACAATTTCTTTTACCTCGTTCGGAAATTCTTTTAATAAAATTTTAGATGCTCTATTTACAGCATCAACAGTATGTGATAAAGAACTACCTGTAGAAACACGAGTTTCAACAGCAAAATCTCCTTCATCTAAAGAGGGAATAAATTCAGATCCCATGTTAGAAAATGTAAATAAACTTATCAAAAATAAGATTACAGAACCTAGAATTACATTTTTTTTATTTGATAACACAAACGCTAAAGCTGGTGTATATACTCTTTGAATTGCATCAATAATTTTATCAGAAACTGTTCTTCTATGTTTTATATTTTTATTTAAAAACAACGCAGTCATCATTGGCACATAGGTTAAGGACAAGATAAAAGCACCTAAGATTGCAAAACTCACTGCAATTGCCATTGGTCTAAACATTTTCCCTTCTATTCCTACTAAAGCCAAAATTGGCAGGTATACAATTAGTATAATAATTTCTCCAAAAGCAGCACTAGTTCTAATTTTTGAAACTGAAGAATATACTTCTTCATCCATTTGCTTTTGAGATAGTTTTATATTCGATTTCTTCAATCCTAAATAATGTAGGGTAGCTTCTACAATAATTACAGAACCGTCTACTATGATTCCAAAATCTATTGCTCCTAAACTCATAAGGTTTCCAGAAACTCCAAAAAGATTCATTAAGATTATTGCAAACAACATGGCTAACGGAATTACCGAAGCAACAATTAATCCTGCTCTAAAATTCCCTAAGAAAAGAACCAATATAAAAATGACAATCAATGCGCCTTCAATTAAATTTGTAGAAACTGTTTTGATTGCTTTATCAACTAATTTTGTTCTATCTAAAAAAGGTCTAATAATAACGCCTTCTGGTAAACTTTCTTTAATTTGAGAAATACGCTCTTTTACACTTTTAATCACCTTAGAGGAGTTTGCACCTTTTAGCATCATTACGATGGCGCCAACAACTTCTCCTTCTCCATTTCGTGTCATGGCTCCATAACGAACGGCACTTCCAAATTGTACTGAACCAATATCCTTAACTAATATAGGTGTTCCGTTATGTGTGTTTTTTACAACAATATTTTTAATATCATCCAATTTCTCAATCAATCCTTGACTACGAATAAAGTAAGCTTTTGGATTTTTATCGATATAAGCTCCACCTGTATTTTGATTGTTTTTAGCTAAGGCTTCAAAAACTTCATTGATGTTAACATTTAAAGACAGTAATTTTTCTGGTTGAATTGCAACTTCGTATTGCTTCAAGAATCCGCCAAAACTACTTACATCAGCAACGCCTTCAATTCCCAATAATTGACGACGTACAATCCAATCTTGAATTGATCGAAGTTCCATCGTTGGGAATTGTTTCTCATAGCCTTTTTCGGCATAAATGGTATATTGATAAATTTCTCCTAAACCTGAAGTTAATGGAGCCATTGTAGGTGCTCCAACACCATCAGGAATTTTATTTTTTGCTTCTGCTAAGCGTTCGTTTATTTGCTGTCTCGCCCAATAAACGTCTACATTGTCTTTAAAAACAACAGTAACAACACTTAAACCAAATCGAGAAAAAGAACGAATTTCTTCAATATTTGGAATACTTGCCATTGTCATTTCTACAGGAAATGTAACCAACCGCTCTATATCTTGTGCAGATTGTGATGGTGCAGAGGTAATAATTTGCACCTGATTATTCGTGATGTCTGGTACTGCGTCAATTGGTAATTGTTGAACCGAATAGATTCCCCAACCAATTAAACCAAAGATGAATACACCAATAATCAATTTATTTTTAATTGAAAATTTTATAATGCTATCTAACATTTTAATTTGTTTAAAGATGATACAATAAATTAGGTAACAAAAAAAAGTACCCCTAATTTCTTTCCAATTCTTTTAAGAATCAGGTAAACGTATGTATAGTATGAACAAATTAAATCTGAGGAGGCTTAATAAGGGTCTCTAAATAATTAGAGATAAAAGATTTTTGATGAAAATGAATCGGTTTTTGTTCTTGAATATTCCCTATTTCATTCGCATAAGAAACGAATGGATAAATCAAAGCACTAGAAAAACCTAAAGAAGTACAATGATGGTGATGCTCTGTGTTTTTATCCTCTTCAGTATCATTTTTATGATGTTCTTTCTGATGATCAGTACCCAACACTTCTGTTTCACGAGCAAGCGTATCGCTAAAAATCACAGCATCTGCATGTGCTTGAACCGGAGGAACAAACATTAATAAAACAAATATGAAAATACCGAATTGCTTCAAACCTTCTTTTTAAGACAACGAAAATACTGCGTTTTAACGAATTAACTTAATTATTTAACCTGTTTTTAACATATTCAACCTCTGTTTTCCCATGTTTTAACGGTGCCCCATTTTCATCTAAAGAAACCATCACTATTTTATCAATCTCAATAATAATTTTATGGGTCAATTTGTTTCTAACGGTACATTTTAATGTTATTGAAGTGTTTCCAAAAGACACTACTTCCATTCCTATTTCAATAATATCTCCTTGTTTGGCAGAACTTACAAAGTCTATTTCTGACATGAACTTGGTAACAGTTCTAGGAATTTCTAATTGAATGATTGCGTAAATACCTAACTCTTCATCAATCCACTGCAGAAGACGACCTCCAAATAAAGTTCCGTTTGGATTCAAATCTTCTGGTTTTACCCATTTTCTTGTATGAAATTTCATATGTATATATGTGTTATTTTTTAACGGTCACAAACTGTTCGCTATGAATCATCTTCTTAGATGATACGCTTTTGAATGTGCTCGTTTTATAAATTATTCTTTTAAAACTCAATACAAACTTGGTGTTATTTGGTAGATAAAACTACTGTTTGTAATTGCTTTTTTAGATTTCACAATAGCCATTTACAATGCTATTGTTCTATATTTAATACTTCAAACCCTATTAATAATTCTGCATCGAAACTAGGTGTTATTTGAATTGGATTACAACATACTTCACAATCTTCTAAATATGTTTGTTGTAATACACTGCTATCTAATAACATTGAAATCTCTTCCCAACAATATGGACACTGAAAAAAATGCTCTACCATAATAAATCAATTATCCCGATGCAAGCGTACCAAATATGAAAAAGAAAAACCCTTTTTCATTTGACACAAATATCGGGAGATTAAACCCACTGTTGGGTTATATTTTACCAATATACTTTCTAATAAACCATTCAACTGAAAAAAAGAAAATTGCTAAAAACAAGAGCAACTTCCACTCTATTAAATGCTGCTGAATTGTTTTACTTTTTTGAATGATGGCATATCGTTTGTCAGAAATTAAATCACGAATTAATTCATTTGAATTCGTTTCGTAGTACACCTTTCCGTTGGTATTTCTCGCCAACAAACTTAAGGCTTCTTGATTGGCTTTGGTAAATTGTTCTTCTATTTGATAGTTCGTTATTTTAAACTGTCCCGATCTTTTAATAGGTTGTTGTTCTACGGTCACATCAAATTGATAATCCCCAGATGGTAAGTTTTCTAAAACGGCTTCAAATGAATTATTTTGCAAAGAAAACGGAATATTCTGAAGCACGTTTGTAGCTGTATTTCTTATGGTCACGTTTAAAATTGCGCTCGAATCAAATTGATAATTTTTATCTACATAAAAAGCAGAAATTAAAATTGGTGTATTTGCTGTGTGTAATTTCTCGTAGTTTAAACTTAAACGATCTCGTTTTTTTGTTGATGCTAGATATTGGACTAGATTTCCTAAAAAAACATCAAAATCTTGAAATGAATTGGTATTGATAAAAGAGCGTGCTCTCCACTTCCAAATTCCCTCTCCAAAAAGCACGGCGCTTTTTTGGTTTCCGTTTTCAAAAGTTGCCAATAAAGGGGTTTCCGTTTCTATACCTGCTATATTTTGATGCAACAATCCATCAAACTTAGTGCTCATGGTAATCTTGCCAAAAGCATCTTTTAATGGAGGAAATGATTCGAAACTAATATTTTTTTGACCAAAAGTTAAAAAGCCTTTATTGAAAATTGCCCCATACTCTTCTGTTTGACTGATGCTGTTTTTATAATAATTAGATTGCATTTCATTTAAGAAATTCCAATTGGTATTCTTACCTGTAATTACAAAATAGTTGCTTTTTTCTTTTTGTATCTTTTCAAATACAGATTGAAAAACGATGGTTGGCTGATACAATAGCACCAATTGATATGCTGCAATGTTCCCTTTAAAATCATGGATGTTTTTAATGGTAATAGAACGTTGTTCATTGGTTTCAACTGCTTTCTTAAAGGCTCCCAAATCTGGATGCAATACGGATGTAAGCAGTAAGATTTTTGTTTGCTCATTTAGAACTTCTATAGAAAATGTTTTGACATTGTTTTCTGTGTTTTTCTCACCCTCAATTGGTTTAATAACTGCTTTGTAATATTGAATCCCTTCTTTGGTAGATTTTATAGTGGTAGTAATTGTTTGTACATTTTTACCAGCACTAAACGAAAGGGTTTCTCTGTATATTGGTTTTCCTCTATACTCAATAACCAATTGGCTAGCGATCGATGTATCACCTTCATATAAGACTGTAATCTCTACCGGAAATTTATTCTTTAAATAACTGTATGTATTAACATGTAACTGAGAAATTCTGAGATCTGTTTGCGCTAATGTATCCCCAATAACAACAGGAAATATGTTTTTTGCTGTTGCTATATATGGATATAAGTTTCCGTGTGTTTGATTGCCATCAGAAATTAATACTACAGGAGAACTTACATTTTCATGTAATGCCTCTACTCCATTTAAAGCCTTGTAGATATTGGTTTGATGTTCAGAAAAACGAAGAGAATCTAACACGTTTAGGACATTACCGAATTGGTAAAATTGAAGTGTAAATTTATCAGACAATGAAGTATTCGTCTTTATATCAGTAACAACTGTAGCAACTACACCCTCTTTATTCAACTGTTTTATTGATACCGAATTGTCTACCAGAACAGAAAGCATGGGTTTCTCGTTGATGATTTTTTTTCTTTCTATCGTTGGATTTATCAATAGTAATAACAATAAAAAAATACTTATTGCTCTTAATCCGAAAAGAATAAAATCAATAGAACGTTGTTCTTTTTGCTTATAAAAATATAAAAACCACGAAATAGCACTACTAACAAATAATGCGATTATGATATATATAATGGTTGTTGTTTGCAATGTTTAAAGTTTTATTTGAGGTATTTTACATTGCTCATTAAAATCTAATATTTTCCTACGCATATCTTTATTGTTTTTAAAATGTCTTGAGATTTCCATCGTTTTTTCAACGAAATCATTTTTCCCTTCATCATTTTCATGATAGTATATTTTTATTGATTTACAATTTTCATGTTCGAAAATTTCATTCAACATTACTCTATCTGATAAACCACATGAATGACCATAAATACAAACTTGAAAATATTCATTATCTAAAAAACGTAGTAATTCTCGATAATTTTTACTTTTAAAATATTTAAATGATTTAATATGTTCAAAAAATCGATTGTCATTTAACTCTTCGATATCATTATATATTTTATCCATTTCATCTCCAAACCCAAAGATGATAGATTCTGAGTTTTCTAAGGTTCCATGAATATTATTTTCTTCAAGTTGTAAGTGACTAGGAAGTTGCTTAATTAATTTAGTAATACTATCTGTATAATTAAAATTCAGAAAATATGTTGCACCAAAATCATCGAAAGACTCTTTAATTAATAGTTCATCATTAGTAACGTAATTTTTAAAGTGATTTAAAAATAAGCTTGCATCTTTATTAGATATTTCTGTATTAATTGTTTTTAGGTATTCTATTAACTTTTTTATTAAAAAAACTAAATCTGAATTTAGTTTATCAATTTTTTCAAGGTTCCGGTTTTTTACATTCAGAATTGATTTTAATAGCTCGAAATAAATACTCTCAATATCAACCCAATTAAATTCAGCATCCTTAATAATTGCATTAAATAAATCAGAACTTGATTTTAATCTAAATTTATATTTCTTAATAATATCTAAAAATTTTAAAACATCTTTCTGTTCTTCAAAAATCTTATCATAATCAACAATAGTGTATTTTGCATCTAAAAACAATTCAAATAAATCATTCTTTGTATAACCATTTATAGTTTTAAAATTTTCTATTGTAATGTTACCCGAATTAACGGCTATTTTCACTTCGTCTTTTAAAAACCATAAAATAAAATCATTATAGGTTGTTTTTAAACCTAATGCTAGATCAAAGCCATTACCAACTAAAATTAATTTATTAGCTTTTCTTTTTATTTCTTTTTCCATTTTTAATAATCATATCGTAAATCTAATAATTATCCTTTTAAAACACTTGTTAAAAAAAGAAAACCTGTAACTAAGTGTTACAGGTTTGTCAATTTTCGTTGGACTTTATGCTACCAATATTCGAAAATCTTAGAAATCTTGGCTTTCTTAAATTCAAACAAGGTTGATATAATTTCTTTAGACATTAATATGCCAAAGCTCTCAGGTTTTGACTTTTTAAAAACGTTAACAAATCCACCTCATATAATTGTATGTTCTGCATATTCTGATTTTGCTATTGATGGTTATGCATTTAATATTACGGACTATTTATTAAAACCCTTTAGTTTCGAACGATTCCTGTCTGCAGTTAACAAAGTACATACAACAGAACAGCTACATTCTGAAATACACATACCTCAAAATACCGATTCTAAAAACGAACGTATTTTCTTAAAAGACTCTAAAAAACATTATCAAGTAAAGCTAAGTGATATTCTATATCTAGAAGCTTTCGGTAATTATGTAAAAGTTTTTCTAGAAGATAAAACAATTATTACACACCAAACCTTAAGTTATTTTAATACTGCATTATCAAAAAATGAATTTGTACAAGTACACAAATCATTTATAGTCGCAATACAACACATCAATTTAATTGAAGGAAATATAGTCCACATTCACAACCATAAAGTACCAATAAGCAAAACCTACAAATTGAATGTCAATCAGTTGTTAAAAGGATAAAAAAAGATATCTGAAAAGTATTAAAATTCAAAAAATGTCTCATCGAGCGAAGTCAAGATGCAATTAAAATCAATGTATAATGAGTTCTCGACTGCGCTCGAACGGACAAATATTTTACTTTTAGACTTCTTTTTTATAATTCAAACAGTTCTCTTAATTACGATTACTTCTGTTTGCACTTCTATTTTTATCAGTAGGTTTCTGGTTAAATTTATACACAAAACTCAATGAGAAACGTTGTGCATTTCTACTTCTTTCTTGATTGATTTTAAAGCTAGTTCCTGTAATTTCCTGCTTATCCGTTCTAGTATTTAAAATATTAGAAGCATTGAAAATAATACTTCCTTTGTTCTTTAAAATGTTTTTACTAATTCCGAAATTTAAATTTGTAATTGGTTGTGTCGTAATTTGAACATTACTTCTTTCTCCTTGGTAATACAATCTTGTTTGCATTCTTGTAGACGCATTTAACTTAATGTTTGTGGTGAAGTTCACAAACCAAGTCGTGTCAGAAAAATTTGCATTAGCCCCATCAATAATTCCGCTTTGCTTGTATGAATACGCATTAAAATCACTAGAAAAGCGCAGCCACTTTAAAGGGCTGTAAGATGAAGATAATTCAAATCCATAGCGTTTTTCACTATCTAAATTAATTGGAGATTGAATAAAAACACCGTTTGTATCTTTTGTTGTTTCAAACTGAATAACATCCTTAGAATTCGAATAATAAACAGACGGACTCAATCTTAATTTATCAATACTATATATAAATGAAAACTCAAAAGCATCTGTATATGTTGGTTTTAAAGCTGGATTTCCTGTAAAACGAGCAGTAAAGTCTTTCAATTCGTAAAACGGATTTAAAAACCATAAAGAAGGTCTACCTATACGTTTACTATAACTCAATTGACCGCTTACATTTTCTTTAAATTCATAACTAAATGTAGCTGAAGGGAATAGATTTGTATACTTTCTATCAGAGTTTAATCCAACATCTGAAGCATTAATAGTCACATCGGTACTTTCTAAACGCAATCCTAACTGGTAACTAAACTTCTTTTTTTTGTGGTTAAACTGTACATATCCCGAAGTGATTTTTTCTTTATAATCTAAGGTGTTGTCAATATTATCTATGGTTTCAAAAGCACCATTTACCAATTCTTGTGCTAAAAAATAGTTTGTAATGTCTCTACTTTCAAATTTTGCTCCGATTTCTAAATTTGCTGTTTTACTTAACGGCGTTTTATAATCCGTTTGAAAAGCCAAATCATTTGTTTCTCCTGTTCCTCTTGTCTGAATTGTATAAATTGATTTTTCTGTTGGAAATCTTTGATCAGTTTGTAGATTCCATTTCTTCTCGCTATTCCAAAAATCATATTGAAAATCCATAGTAAAACGCTTTCCTTTCTTCTCAAACAACTTGGTGTAATTCGCTTCTATTTGATTGTAATCTCTTTCTTCTTTTGAATTTCCTGTGGTAAATAATGATTCAGTCTGAACATCTGCATTAGAAAAATCATAATTCAAATATGTTGCATCTGTATCTTTTGTTTCATTTCTATAATAAGCAACTGTAATGGTGTTTTTATCATTAAATGAGTAATCTGTCCCTAGATAATAAAGTGTTCCATCATCATGCCTGTTTTCGTCTTCATCTTGATTTAAAAATGTAGTTACGCCATTAACTGTATTTGTTTGCTGTTTTATATATGTTCCTTCATAATCTGTATAACGCAACCCAAAATTTGTGAAAAAATTGAATTTATTTGCTTTGTAATTGATATTACCAAGGGCTCTAAAATCATCTGGAATTCCAGAAACTAAACGAACTTGACCATTCATGCCTGCTTTTCTGTTTTTCTTTAAAATGATATTGATAATTCCTGAAGAACCTGAAGCATCGTATTTTGCAGACGGATTGGTAATCACTTCTACACTTTCTATAACATCTGCAGATATTTGCTCTAATGCTTGAGACTGCGTTAAAGCAGATCTACGCCCATTAATCATTATTTGAACGTTCGTATTACCTCTTAAGCTTACAGCTCCTGTAGGACTCACATTTACAGAAGGAACATTTCCTAAAACATCTGTAGCCGAACCATTTTGAGAACTTAAGTCTTTACCAACATTAAATACTTTTTTTCCAAGTTTCATTGTCACTTCAGAAGTTTCCCCTTGTACAACAACTTCATTTAGTGTCGTTGCATCTTCTTTTAATTGTATGGAGTTTAAATTTACTTTTCTATTCGTTTTACTAATTGAAATGCTTCTAGTATTAGACGTAAAGCCAATGTACTGCACTTCTAAGTTATAAGAACCTATTGCTATTTTGGTAAAGATAAATCCTCCGTTTTCATCAGTTACTACACCTTCAACTAATTTTTGATTGCTGTCTTTTAAGATTACAGATGCAAAAGGCAATGTTTCATTTGTTGTACTAACAACTTTTCCTTGTATAGTTCCAATTTTTTGTGAGTTTTGAGAAAAGGCAGAGATACTTATTAGCAAACATCCCAGAAAAACAATTATTGATTTCATATTATATATTTTAATTTGAAGCAAATCTCTATCAATTCACTGTTATTTTTTCATTTTATATGTGAACGACTCTATGATATTATGAACTGCTCTTAGAAGTCATCTTTTTAACTTAATTTTACCAACAGTAATTATTGAACCATGAATTTCAACTACCTATATCGTCGTCTTCTTTTCATTTTTATACTGTTCTTAGGTACCTCCTGTCATCAAAATTCTCTTTCAAGAAAGGGAGAAACAGTTTATAAAACAAACAAACAAAACTGGGAAAAAGAAATTGACCTTAAAGGAGGAGAAGTATTTTGGTCTAAAACTAACATAAGCATCCTAGAAAGCCCGATAGAATTTCAAACTTTTGGACTCGACCTTTCGAACACCTTTGGAGAATTTGAAATCTTTTGGGATGGTGTGCTTATAGGAAAAAACGGAAATCCGGGTAAAGAATCTAAATCAAATTTAAATGGCGAAATGTGGAGAGCCTATAAAATTCCCATTCATTTATCTCAAAAAGGAGAACACCAATTAATGCTTAAAAGAAGTCTCTTTCATGCACCAGAATATTATGGTCTCAATGTTTTTGTAAACGATTATGATTACTTATTGGAATTCCCATTGGTATACACGGCATTCATGTATATCTTTGCTGGTGGATTTTTATTAGCATCACTGTATTTCTTTTTTCTCTTTTTAGGTAATAAAAGTGAAAAACCCATTCTCATATTTAGTCTTAGCTGTTTTCTTTTTTTTGCTTTGATTTTGATAGAATTTATTAGAACATACATTTCTATCCATTATAGTCAACATCAAATACGAATGGAAGTCATTAGCTATTTAACTTTTTTTATTGCCATACTGGTTCCAGTATATTTCTCATTACAATTTCCGTTTCCTAAACGAAAAATCATTTTGGTAATCTATAGCACTTTTCTAACATATGTGTTCTATAGAAATCATCTATCCTACGATGAAACATCCTACAATATGGCATTAACAATGTGGTTCTTTTCTTTTGCTATAGCAATGTATGCTGTGTACAAAAAACACAAAGGTTCATTCATTGTTCTACTCGCCTTACTTGTTTGTGCTTTCATCAACAATATTGCTTATTTTGACACGAGTTTATTTGCTGGGTTCGGCGTAATAGTTCTTGGTATGCTCTATATGCTTTCTATAAAAGCTAAAGAACAACGTTTGACTTATGAAGATTCATTGGTACAATCAACACGATTAAAACTAGAGTTATTGAAAAAGAGTATTCAACCTCATTTTTTAATGAATACCTTAACTTCTTTGATTGATTGGGTAGAAGAGGCTCCAGAAAAAGGGGTATTATTTATTGAAGCTTTGGCAGAAGAATTTGATGTATTAAATCAAGTAGAAAACGAAACTTTAATTCCGATTGCACAAGAAATAAAATTGTGCAAAAGTCATATTTCTATTATGAAGTTTCGAAAAGAAATCGATTATATTTGGGAAGATGAAGGCATCAACGAAAACATAGAACAGTTAATACCGCCAGCAGTAATTCATACCTTATTAGAAAATAGCATTACACATTGTTTGCCTTCGGATGAAAATCAACTACGCTTTAAACTCATTGTATTTACTAGTAAAAAAACACAAGAATATACATTTTTGACTTTTGGTACAATTAGAAACCAACAGAAGAGTACATCAGACGGAACAGGTTTTAAATACATCAAAGCACGTTTAATAGAAAGTTATGGAGAAGATTGGACGTTTACTTCTGAAGCAACAAATGAAGGTTGGAAAAATACAATAAAGATTCAAAAATAAGGATGAATATATTAATCATAGAAGACGAAATTAGAATTGCGAAGCGTGTAGAAAGAATGACCAAAGAGTTTTTCTTGAATACATTGCAAAAAATCACTTCTTTACAATCTTTAGCTGAAGGATTGGAGTATATTAAAAACAATGATTTAGACTTAGTTCTGTTGGATTTAAACTTGAACGGAGAAAATGGGTTTGATGTATTACAAGAAACAGCTTCTGGTTCATTTCATACCATTATCATTTCTGCAAACAAAAGTGAAGCCTTAAAAGCTTTTGAATTTGGTGTGTTAGATTTTGTGCCAAAACCTTTTAATAAAGAACGTATTGAACTTGCATTTAATAGAATTGTAAAAAAAGAAGAAGTTGGAACAGAAAACCTTCAGTTTCTAGCTGTTAAAAAGCGTGGCGGAATTCACCTTCTGAATATTGATGAAGTAAACTATATTAAAGGAGCTGGCGTGTATACTGAGATATTCCTAACTAATGGTGAAAAGGAGTTGCATGATAAGTCGTTGGAAAAACTCTCTCAATTATTACCAAAATCATTTGAACGCATTCATAAATCCTATTTAGTAAAAACTACAGAAATAAAAGAAATTATTGTAAAAACTGGAAGTCAATATGCCGTTGAATTACAAAATGGAGAAATACTTCCGGTAGGAAGAACAAAGTACAAAGCTTTAAAAGAAAAAATTTTCAAATAAAAAAAACTGTAATAGTTACTGAAATAAATTCAGCACAAGCATTACAGGATTTTTAATATATTTTAAGAATGTATTAGTTCATTCCACCATCAACAGATAATGTTTGTCCAGTAATATATCCACTCATGTCAGATGCTAAAAATACACATGCATTTGCAATATCATCTGGAGAACCACCACGTTTTAACGGAATAGCATCTCTCCAAGCTTGCACAGTTGCTTCGTCTAATTTTCCTGTCATTTCAGTTTCAATGAAACCAGGAGCAATCACGTTTGATCTAATATTTCTAGAACCTAACTCTAACGCTACAGATTTAGAAAAACCAACAATACCTGCTTTAGAAGCTGCATAGTTTGTTTGCCCTGCATTTCCATTAATTCCAACAATAGAACTCATGTTAATGATAGAACCTTTACGTTGCTTCATCATTGGACGAATTACCGCTTTTGTTAAGTTAAAAACCGATTTTAAGTTGACTTCGATTACATTATCAAAATCACCTTCAGACATACGCATTAACAAATTGTCTTTTGTAATTCCGGCGTTGTTTACTAAAATATCTATAGATCCAAATTCTTTTAGAACATCAGCTGCTAATTCTTGTGCTGCATCAAAAATGGCTGCATTAGATTGGTATCCTTTAGCATTCACTCCTAATTTTTTCAATTCTTCTTCTAAAGCTACAGCAGCCTCTACAGAAGAACTGTAGGTAAATGCTACATTTGCTCCATGCTGAGCAAACATTACAGCAATACCTCTACCAATACCTCTAGTGGCACCCGTAATAATAGCTGTTTTATTTTCTAATAATTTCATATCTAAGTTGTTTGATTTCTATTATACTTCAAATATACTAATCTTTATCTTTTATCGCAGTGCGATACCCAAACAAGGCTTAATTCACTGATGATGTACTTTTTTTGTAAAATAAATTCCCGAGTTACTGAAATCAATTCAGTAGAAACGGGAATTTATATGGTATTAAATACGTACTGTATTTTAATTTATTTTTTTAAAACTTTAGTGATCATTTCACCAATTTTTGCAGGAGACTCAACAACGTGAATTCCGTTTTCTGCTAAAATTGCCATTTTTGCTTGTGCAGTATCATCTTCTCCACCAACAATTGCTCCAGCATGTCCCATTGTACGTCCTGCAGGTGCAGTTTGTCCAGCGATAAAACCAACAACTGGCTTTCTGTTTCCATCAGCTTTAATCCATTTAGCAGCATCTGCTTCTAATTGACCACCAATTTCTCCAATCATTACAATTGCTTCTGTTTCTGGATCGTTCATTAACAATTCAACCGCTTCTTTAGTAGTTGTTCCAATAATTGGATCTCCACCAATACCAATAGCTGTTGTAATTCCGTAACCCTGTTTTACAACTTGATCAGCAGCTTCGTATGTTAATGTTCCTGATTTAGATACAATACCTACGTTTCCTTTTTTGAAGATAAAACCTGGCATAATACCAACTTTAGCTTCACCTGGAGTAATAACTCCTGGACAGTTAGGGCCAATTAACCTACACTCTTTAGTATCGATATATGCTTTAACCTTTACCATATCAGCAGTAGGAATTCCTTCTGTAATACAGATAATCACTTTGATTCCTGCATCAGCAGCTTCCATAATTGCATCAGCAGCAAAAGCTGGCGGTACAAAAATAATAGTAGTATCAGCTCCTGCTTTTTCTACAGCATCTGCTACTGTATTAAAAACGGGCTTACCCAAGTGCTCTTGACCTCCTTTACCTGGAGTAACACCACCAACTACGTTTGTTCCGTAATCTATCATTTGACCAGCATGAAAAGTTCCTTCACTACCAGTAAAACCTTGTACTATAATTTTTGAATCTTTATTTACTAAAACGCTCATTTGTTTTTTGTTTAATCTAAATTATATATCAATTGGAAACCAATTGTTTTAACGCCACAAAAATAGTTCTTTGATTCGTATCAAAAAAAGATTTTCATCACAAATTATTTGTTTTTTTGCTCTTTTAAAAATCGTTTCATTTGAGCCATTTCCTTTAGCTTTTCTCTTGACTCTGAAACTGGTGTTCCAAAATAACTTTTACCTCCTGCAACAGATTTTGTGACCCCTGTTTGACCAAGAATAATCGCTCCTTTACCGATTGTAATTCCGCTATTGGTACCTACTTGTCCCCAAATAGTAACCTCATCTTCAATAATAACACAACCTGCAATACCCGTTTGTGAAGCTATCAAACATTTTTTTCCAATTACTGTATCATGCCCAACATGCACTTGGTTGTCAATTTTTGTTCCTTCTTTAATCGTTGTATCTCCAGTAACTCCTTTGTCAATAGTACAAGATGCTCCCAAGTCTACATTGTCTTCAATTACCACTCTACCACCAGATATTAATTTATCAAAGCCTGTTGGTCTATTTTTATAATAAAAAGCATCTGCTCCTAAAACTGTATTGGCATGAATGGTTACATTATTACCAATTACACAAGTATCATAAATTGCTACATTCGGGTGAATCACACAATTGGAACCAATGGTAACATTGTTCCCAATAAAAACATTTGGTTGAATAATTGTATTCTCACCAATAATTGCTGATGCTGCAATACTAGATGTAGCAGCGATAAAAGGATTATAATGCCTTGTTATTTTATTAAAATCACGAAAAGGATCCTCAGAAATTAACAATGATTTTCCTTCTGGACACTCAACTTCTTTATTGATTAAGATTGTTGTTGCCTTAGATTTCAGTGCTTTATCGTAGTATTTTGGATGATCAACAAAAACAATATCTCCAGATTCTACTACATGAATTTCATTAATTCCTGTAATTGAAAAGTTTTTATCACCAACATATGCTACTTCTAATAGTGAAGCGATTTGTTGTAAAGTTTGAGGTGTTTTAAATTTCATTGTTCAGTAGTTAGTTTACAGTTTTCAATATTCAGCTTTAAGCACTGTAAACTGAAAACTGTTTACTAATATTTACTCTTTGACACGTTCTTGATACGTACCTTTTGTTGTTTCTACTTTAATCTTATCTCCTTCATTAATAAACAAAGGAACATTTACTGTTGCTCCAGTTTCTACAGTTGCAGGTTTCGTAGCATTTGTAGCTGTGTTTCCTTTTAACCCTGGTTCTGTTTGCGTAACTTCTAAAATAACACTTAATGGCATATCTACAGATAATGGCATTTCATCTTCAGCATTAATGATAATCGTTACAATCTCACCTTCTTTTAATAATTCAGGTGCGTCTAAAACAGATTTCTCTAATGAAATTTGATTGTAATCAGTTGTATTCATAAAATTATATGAATCACCATCAGCATATAAAAACTGGAATTTTTGTGTTTCTACACGTACATCATCTAATTTTCTTCCTGCAGGAAATGTATTATCAATTACTTTACCATTGGTAACACTTTTTAATTTTGTTCTTACAAATGCAGGTCCTTTACCAGGCTTTACATGTAAAAATTCTATTACTTTGAATATATCGTTGCTGTATCTGATGCACAATCCGTTTCTAATGTCTGATGTTGTTGCCATGAATTTATTGTTATGGTTTATTTCTAATTTTATGTTGCTGAATATCCTTTCATAATTCCACGTTGAGAATTACGAATAAATAATATGATTTCATCTCTTTCTGGAGTTGCTTCCATCTCCCCTTCAATGATCTCTAATGCTTGTGATGTATTATAGTTTTTCTGATATAAAATTCTATAAATATTTTGAATCTCTGATATTTTTGCAGATGAAAAACCTCTACGTCTTAATCCGATAGAATTAATTCCTACATAAGATAAAGGTTCTTTTGCTGCTTTGGTATAAGGCGGAACATCTTTTCTCACCAAAGATCCACCAGAAATCATAGCATGATCTCCAATATGAATAAATTGGTGAACAGCTGCTAAACCTCCAATAATTGCATGTTTACCTATTATAACATGCCCTGCAAGTGCTACTCCATTTACTACAATAGAATTATCACCCAACACACAATCATGTGCTATATGCGCAGTTGCCATGATTAAACAGTTGTTCCCGATCATTGTTTTACCAGAAGCGCTTGTTCCTCTATTAATTGTAACACATTCTCTAATGGTCGTATTATCACCAATAATTGTTAAAGAATCTTCTCCTTCAAATTTTAAATCTTGTGGAATTGCAGAAATTACTGCCCCGGGAAAAATTCTACAATCTTTTCCGATACGAGCACCTTCCATAATTGTTACGTTAGATCCGATCCAGGTTCCAGAACCAATTTCTACATCATTATTTATAGTTGTAAAAGGTTCTACAACTACATTTCTTGCAATTTTTGCTTGAGGATGTACGTATGCTAAAGGTTGATTCATATTATTATTATTTTTTTACTATTTGTGCCATTAATTCTGCTTCTACTACTAATTTACCATTCGCATATCCATAAGATTGCATATGACAAATTCCTCTTCTAATGGGCGAAATTAATTCACATTTAAAGATTAATGTATCTCCAGGTAATACTTTCTGCTTAAACTTAACATTATCCATTTTCATGAAATATGTTAAATAATTATCAGGATCTGGAACTGTACTTAGCACTAAAATACCGCCACATTGTGCCATTGCTTCAACTTGTAAAACACCTGGCATTACAGGCGCTCCTGGGAAATGGCCAACAAAGAAATTTTCATTCATTGTTACATTTTTCATCCCTACAACATGTTTGTCAGAAAGCTCAATAATTCTATCAATTAATAAGAACGGTGGTCTATGTGGTAGAATATCCATAATCTGATGAATATCCATTAGTGGTGGTTGGTTTAAATCGTATTGAGGAACATTATTACGTTTCTCTGCTTTGATTATTTTTGCTAGTTTTTTTGCAAACTGCGTGTTCACTAAATGTCCTGGTTTATTAGCGATAACCTTACCTCTAATTCGAACACCTGTTAATGCTAAATCTCCAATTACATCCAATAACTTATGTCTAGCTGCTTCATTGGCCCAATGTAATGTTAGATTGTCTAAAATTCCATTCGATTTTACAGCGATGTCGTCTTTCTTAAATGCTTTTTTTAATTTTGTCATTGTTTCTTCAGACAATTCCTTGTCTACATAAACAATCGCATTATTTAAATCTCCTCCTTTAATCAAGTCGTTTTCTAACAACATTTCAATCTCGTGTAAGAAACTAAATGTTCTTGCATCAGCAATTTCTTCTTTAAAATCTGAAATATTATTTAAAGTAGCATTTTGTGTTCCTAAAACCTTAGTACCAAAATCTACCATTGTAGTTACCTCATATGCATCTGCTGGCATTAAGATAATTTCGCTACCAGTAACTTCATCTCTATAAGAAATAATATCTTTTACGATATATTCTTTAATCTCTGCTTCTTGTTCTTCAATTCCAGCCTTTTCTAAAGCTTCAACAAAGAATTTAGAAGAACCATCCATAATTGGAGGCTCTGATGCATCAATTTCTATTAATAAGTTATCGATACCTAAACCAACTGCTGCTGCTAAAACATGTTCAGAAGTTTGAATTTGAACACCATTTTTTTCAAGATTAGTTCCTCTCTGCGTATTCATCACATATTCTGCTTTGGCAGCAATAATAGGTTGCCCTTCTAAATCAACACGCATAAAAGAAAACCCATGGTTTACTGGCGCTGGCTTAAAAGTCATTTTAACAGTGTTTCCAGTATGTAAACCTACACCTGAAAGACTAATTTCGTTTTGGATAGTTTGTTGTTTTTTACTCATCATTATTCATTTTGAGCTTTTAAGTCTCGTTCTATTTTATTTAATTTCTCAGCCATTTTAGGTAGATTTTTGAAATAAACATATGATTTATTAAAATCTGAAAATCCAAATGCTGGAGTTCCATTAATTACTTGATTATCTTTAACACTTTTTGTGACACCAGATTGTGCGCCAATTTTCACATTATCTCCAATAGTTATGTGGCCCGCAAAACCTACTTGACCACCAATCATACAGTTACTACCTATTTTAGTAGAACCTGCAACACCTGTTTGTGCAGCGATAACAGTATTCTCTCCCACTTCTACATTGTGAGCAATCTGAATTTGATTGTCTAATTTAACGCCTCTTCTAATTATTGTAGAACCTAGTGTTGCTCTATCAATAGTTGTTGCAGCACCAATGTCTACATGGCTTTCTATAATTACATTTCCTATTTGCGGTACTTTATTGTATATACCCTCTTTATTGGGCGCAAAACCAAACCCATCTGAACCTATAATTACACCTGAATGTAATGTGCAGTCATTACCAATAACAGTTTCTGAATATATTTTTACTCCAGCAAAAAGTGTACAGTTATTACCAACTGTAGTATTATCTCCAATAGTAACGTTTGGATAAATTTTTACATTATTTCCAATCTTCACATTATCTCCTATATACGCAAATGCACCTATATATTCATCGTTTCCAATATGTGCTGATTTAGAAATATAATGTGGTTCTTCTCTACCCGATTTATTATTTTTTACTTCATTGTAAAATTCTAATAGTTTAGAAAAAGCGGCATACGCATCATCTACTTTTATCAATGTAGTTTCTATTTCTTTTTCTGCAACAAAGCTTTTATTAACGATTGCTATAGAAGCCTTTGTTGTATATAAATATGGATTGTATTTAGGGTTTGACAAAAAGGTTAAACTCCCTTTTTCTCCTTCTTCAATT
Source organism: Polaribacter sp. (assembly GCA_047611925.1). Taxonomy (GTDB): domain Bacteria; phylum Bacteroidota; class Bacteroidia; order Flavobacteriales; family Flavobacteriaceae; genus Polaribacter. The sequence continues at coordinate 5,198 of JBLFXB010000009.1, read as the reverse complement.
TTAGATAGTTTTGAAACTTCTGTATTGGGGTTCCCAACAATGTCTCCTTCTAAAATTTCGGCTATTTGTTCAGCTGTAAAATTCATAGGGTGCAAAAGTATGAAAAATCTTAGGAATTGGCTAATTACATTTTCTTAGGATGACATAAATAATATTTTTCTACAGGTTTTGTCAATGCCTGTAAATTTAATTGATCTGATGCATTTGCAATATCAATCGTTTTATTTTCTCCTAATAGAATCTTTATAGGGTTTTTAGAGTTATACGCTTGGTTTCTTACTTTCCCTTCAAAAACAAAATAAGAGACTTGATTCGGCTCAATATTTAGTTTTTTTAATAATTTTTTTTCTTGTTTTTTTACAGCATCAATTGAAAAAGGGGCATCCTGTAGTTGTATCTTCAATAAATTACGATTGATGATCATCTTTGCTAATTCTGATAAAACAACATCATCATGTGAAGTCCATTCTTTTATGGCTGATAACACATCATAATCATCTAATTTTGAAAACACCTCTAGCGTTTCATCTGTAAAATTTTCTTTTGTTATTGGGTTGTATAGAAAATATTGCATTGTTTTTGTAGCAGGCAGTTCAACATTTTGCATTGCCAACTCTTTAGCTCTTTGCAATATTTTTACCAACATATTCTCTGCAACTAATCCTGTTTTATGTAAGTATACTTGCCAATACATTAATCTACGGGCAATAATAAATTTCTCTACAGAATAAATTCCTTTTTTCTCTATGACCAATTCATCATTAGCAACATTCATCATTGCAATTAACCGATCAGAGCTAATGTTCCCTTCTGTAACACCTGTATAAAAACTATCTCTCTTTAAATAATCTAAACGGTCAATATCTAATTGACTAGAAATCAATTGACAGAAAAATTTTCGCTTGTGTTTTCCTTCAAAAATTTCAATTGCCAAACTTAATTCACCTTTAAACTCCTCATTTAACTTCTTCATAAATTTTAAAGAAATCTCTTCATGGCTAATACCACTTACAATACTGTGTTCTAACGCATGCGAAAATGCTCCGTGACCAATATCGTGCAACAAAATAGCAATACACAATGCATTTGCTTCTTCATCAGAAATTTCTATTCCTTTAAATCGTAAAACTCGAACTGCTTTTTGCATTAAGTACATGCATCCTAAGGCATGATGAAAGCGTGTATGATTTGCTCCTGGATATACTAAATTTGAAAAACCCATTTGTGTTACACGTCTTAAACGCTGAAAATATGGGTGTTCAATAATGTCAAAAATTAAACTATTCGGAATCGTAATAAAACCGTAAATTGGATCGTTAAGTATTTTTAGTTTATTTGTTTTAGATACTTTCAAAGGATTGTTTTTAGGAACACAAATATACTATAGTTATTGATACTGATGAACCCAGATTAGAATTCACTTTATTTTAACTAAATAAATTAAAAAGTAAGAACCGCTTCAAGTATTTTAGCATTAGAAAAAATAGATATGAGAAAAATAGAAATTTTATGGGTGGATGATGAGATAGATTTATTAAAACCTCATATTCTATTTTTAGAAAAGAAAAACTATCTGGTAACCAAGTGTACAAATGGTGCAGATGCTATTGATTTAGTAGATGAGAAAAATTTTGACATTGTCTTTTTAGATGAAAACATGCCCGGAATTAATGGCCTGGAAACACTTGCTGAAATCAAACAAAAGCACACCAACCTTCCTATTGTAATGATTACAAAAAGTGAGGAAGAATATATCATGGAAGAAGCAATTGGTTCTAAAATTGCTGATTATTTAATCAAACCCGTAAATCCGAATCAAATTTTATTGAGTTTGAAGAAAAACTTAGACCATTCTAAATTGGTTTCTGACAAAACCACATCTAACTACCAACAAGAGTTTAGAAAGATTTCTATGGATTTAGCCATGGTAAATTCTTATGAAGAATGGATTGCCATTTATCAAAAATTAGTGCATTGGGAGTTGGAATTAGAAAACATTAACGATACCGGAATGCTCGGTATTTTAGAAAGTCAGAAAAACGAAGCGAACAATTTGTTTTTTAAGTTTATTAAAAAGAATTATGAAGGTTTTTTAACAGCTACAGACAAACCGACTTTTTCACATACTTTGTTAAAAGATTTTGTTTTTCCTGAGTTAAGTAAAGACAACGGGACACTATTAGTTGTGATAGACAATCTACGTTTAGATCAGTATAGAATACTAGAACCCTACATAAATACCCATTTTAAAAAGAAAAACGAACTTTCTTATTTCAGTATTTTACCCACAGCAACGCAATATGCTCGTAATGCCTTGTTTTCTGGGTTGATGCCTTCTGAAATGGAAAAAATATATCCAGATTTCTGGAAGAATGACATTGATGAAGGAGGGAAAAATTTATTTGAAAATGATTTTTTAACTGCTCATATTAAAAGATTGAGCCTAAACATTAAACACGAATATTACAAAATTACCAATCTTAAAAACGGAAAGGAATTAGCTGATAATTACAACGCTACCAAACAAAATGACTTAACAGTTATTGTGTATAATTTTGTGGATATGATTTCGCATGCCAAAACAGAAATGGAAGTCATAAAAGAATTGGCTGGTGATGATAAAGCCTATAGATCTTTGACAGAAAGTTGGTTTCGAAATTCACCTTTACTAGAAATTATTCAGAAAGCACAAAAATTAGGACAGAAATTAATTATCACCACCGATCACGGAACTATTAATTGTAAAAACCCGAGTAAAGTTATTGGCGATAAAAATGCGAGTTCTAATTTACGTTACAAAACAGGCCGAAGCTTAAGTTACAATGAGAAAGATGTCTATGCTGTTCGCAACCCGAAAGATATTTTCTTGCCAACAACAACTATGAATAGCTCGTTTATCTTTGCTAAAGGAGACTTATTTTTAGCCTATCAGAATAATTATAACCACTATGTAAAGTATTTTAAAAACACCTATCAACATGGCGGAATTTCATTAGAAGAAATGATTATTCCTTTTGCAGTGTATGACGCGAAATAATTTATAGAAAGACAAATCTAATTTAATTGGCAATTGAATATGATTGAACTAAATATAATATTTTAGTTTAAAACTTTCTTATTTTTGTTACATGAACAAAACCTATTCTATTTCTGAACTCAATCAAGTTGCAAAAGAAATTTTGTCAACTGCAAAAAGCAAGTCATTATTGTTTTATGGAGAAATGGGCGCTGGTAAAACCACGCTTATTAAAGAGTTGTGTAAAGAATTAGGAATAGAAGATGTTGCTAGCTCTCCTACTTTTTCATTAGTAAACGAATATCACGCAGCAAATTCTGAAATTGTGTATCATTTTGATTTCTATAGAATTGAAGATGAAAATGAAGCCTATGATATCGGAATTGAGGATTATTTCTACGCGGATGCATGGTGTTTAATTGAATGGCCACAGAATATCCAAAATTTACTACCTTTAGAGTCGACTGAAATACATATTTCGGTATTAGAAAATGGTCAACGTAACATTCAACTAAAATAATATCTATGAGCCAATACTCTCCGTTTAGCAAAGAAGAATTGATGCCGCAAGAAGAAATGCTTGAAATTAAAAAGCAAAAAGGAGAATTATTTATTGGACTACCTAAAGAAACACATTTTGAAGAAAAACGTGTGTGTTTAACTCCAGATGCTGTTGCTGCATTAACCGCTCATGGACACAGAATAATTATTGAAACAGGTGCTGGAGAAGCTGCTAATTATAACGATAAAGAATATGCAGATGCAGGAGCTAAAATCTCTTACAATTCAGAAGAAGCCTTTGGGTGTAATATTGTTTTAAAGGTTGCTCCTCCTACTTTAAAAGAAATGGAATCTATAAAACCACAAAGTATTTTAATCTCTGCATTGCAATTAAAAACGCAAACAAAAAAATATTTTGAAACCCTCGCTAAAAAAAGAATTACTGCTATTGCTTTTGATTATATAAAAGATGATCATGACGTATATCCAATTGTAAAATCGTTGAGCGAAATTGCAGGTACTGCTTCTATATTAATTGCTGCAGAATTATTAAGCAATAGTAATAAAGGAAATGGATTATTACTCGGTAATATTGGTGGTGTTCCACCTACAGATGTTGTAATTATTGGTGCAGGTACCGTTGGTGAATTTGCTGCTCGTTCTGCTTTAGGACTAGGCGCTAGAGTTAAAGTTTTTGACAACTCAATTACAAAGCTAAGAAGACTACAACACTGTTTAAACACCCCAATTTATACCTCTACAATTCAACCAAAAACACTATTAAAAGCGTTAATGCGTTGTGATGTTGCTATTGGCGCTTTGCGAGGTAAAAACCGCTCTCCTGTAGTAGTTACAGAAGCAATGATTGAACAAATGAAAGATGGTGCCATAATTGTAGATGTAAGTATAGATCGTGGTGGTTGTTTTGAAACCTCTAAAGTTACCACGCATAGCAATTCTACTTTTGAAGCGCATGGAGTTACACATTATTGTGTGCCAAATATCCCTTCAAGATATGCAAGGACTGCCTCCGTTTCGATAAGTAATATATTCACTCCGTATTTATTAGACATTGCAGACGAAGGTGGTTTTGAAAATGCTGCTCGTTTTGATCAAAGCTTGCGTAAAGGAATGTATTTTTATCACGGAATTTTAACAAGTAAAACCGTTGCAGATTGGTTTGATTTGCCATTTAGAGATATCAATTTATTGATTACATAAGTTCTTCTTATCAATAAAAATAATCGGTTTTAGACTGACACAAAACCTATAAAAATGGGACAAAAACACTTTTAACATCTATTAGGCTTACTACTCTCATTTTATTCCAAGAAATTGAACTACTTATTCATCCCACTTTTCTTTAATAAGAAAGGAATAATTATTAGATAGATTCAGAAAATACAGGTAATTTTGTGCTCAAATTTTTTACAATGGGATTACTTAAAAGAATAGGATATTTTTTAATTGGAGTTTCAATTAGCTGTGTTGGAGTCTATTTTTTCTGGAAAAAAAAGAACGCTTCTTTTGATTACGGAATGGATGCTAGAACGTTAAAAACAATTAGAATTAGAGCTAAAGTGTATAGCCCAGAAGCGAAAGCCTTTTTGACAGAAAACAATTTAGATTCATTAACTGTTAACGCTATTCTTAATGATGGAGATGTGAATTTTGGTAAAAG
>JBLFXB010000008.1:0-41132 GCA_047611925.1 Polaribacter sp. | reverse complement strand
GTGGAGATTTATCTGAACCAACTAAAGTTTCAGAACAATACTTATTAGATATTGAACGTGAAGCATTCTTAAGTCTTTGTACAGAAAGAAAAACGTTGGAGCGTATTCAACACATGTTAAAAACGGGAAAACCATTACGTAATTAGACAATTAGACTGTTGGATTTCTAAAGAACTAGACTTCCAGAAATCTAAAAATCAAGTTATCTAAAAATCTAAAATTATGAAAACAGCATATATAGTAAAAGCATATAGAACCGCAGTTGGAAAAGCTCCAAAAGGGGTATTCCGTTTTAAAAGAACAGATGAATTGGCAGCAGAAACCATCAAGTATATGATGGATGAATTACCAAATTTTGACAAGACTCGTATTGATGATGTGATTGTTGGTAATGCAATGCCAGAAGGAGCTCAAGGATTAAATATGGGACGTTTAATCTCTTTAATGGGATTAGACATTGTTGATGTTCCTGGAGTTACCGTAAACCGTTTTTGTTCATCAGGAATAGAAACTATCGGAATGGCAACAGCAAAAATTCAAGCCGGAATGGCAGATTGTATTATTGCTGGTGGTGCAGAAAGCATGAGTTCAGTTCCAATGACAGGTTTTAAACCAGAATTAAACTACGATGTAGTAAACTCTGGTCATGAAGACTATTATTGGGGAATGGGAAATACAGCTGAAGCTGTAGCAAATCAATTCAAAGTTTCTAGAGAAGACCAAGATGAGTTTGCTTTTAAATCGCATATGAAAGCCTTAAAAGCGCAAGCTGAAAATCGTTTTCAAGATCAAATTGTTCCTATAAAAGTAGATCAAACGTATATTGATGCAAACGGTAAAAAAGCAACAAAATCATATACAGTAACAAAAGATGAAGGTCCAAGAGCTGGAACAAGTCAAGCTGCATTAGGTAAATTAAGAGCTGTATTTGCTCAAGGTGGAAGTGTAACTGCTGGTAACTCATCTCAAATGAGTGACGGAGCTGCATTTGTATTGATCATGAGTGAAAAAATGGTAAAAGAATTAAACCTTGAACCAATTGCTCGTATGGTAAACTATGCTGCTGCAGGTGTAGAACCAAGAATTATGGGAATTGGTCCAGTTGCTGCAATACCGAAAGTATTAAAACAAGCAGGATTGCAACAGAAAGATATTGAGTTAATTGAACTGAATGAAGCTTTTGCTTCTCAGTCATTAGCTGTAATGAGAGAATTAAATTTAAATCAAGATATCGTAAACGTTAACGGTGGAGCAATTGCTTTAGGGCATCCTTTAGGATGTACAGGAGCAAAATTATCTGTGCAATTATTTGATGAAATGCGCAAGAGAGATATGACAGGAAAATACGGTATGGTTACCATGTGTGTTGGAACTGGTCAAGGTGCTGCAGGAGTTTATGAATTTTTAAAATAACAAATAAAATGGCTGAATTATTAAGAGGTGGGCAATTCCTTGTCAAAGAAACGAAATGTGAAGATGTGTTTACTCCGGAAGATTTTACTGAAGAGCAAACAATGATGAAGGAAGCTGTGATGGAATTTAACGATCGTGAGATCATTCCTCATAAAAACAGATTCGAAGCAAAAGATTATGCATTAACTGAAGAAGTAATGCGTAAAGCTGGTGAATTAGGGTTTTTAGGTGTTTCTGTTCCTGAAGCTTATGGCGGAATGGGAATGGGATTTGTTTCTACGATGTTGACTTGTGATTATATCTCAAGCGGAACAGGTTCTTTTAGTACAGCTTTTGGTGCACATACAGGAATTGGAACAATGCCAATTACGTTGTATGGAACTGAAGAACAAAAACAAAAATACGTTCCGAAATTAGCTTCTGGAGAATGGTTTGGTTCTTATTGTTTAACAGAGCCAGGTGCAGGTTCTGATGCCAATTCAGGAAAAACTACTGCTACGTTATCAGAAGACGGAAAAAGTTATAAGATCAACGGACAAAAAATGTGGATCTCGAATGCAGGTTTCTGTAGCGTGATGATCGTTTTTGCTCGTATTGAAGGGGATAAAAATATTACAGGATTCATCGTTGAATATGATGCTGAAAATCCAAACGGAATTACGATGGGTGAAGAAGAGCACAAATTAGGAATTAGAGCTTCTTCTACACGTCAAGTATTCTATAGTGATACCGTTGTTCCTGCAGAAAATATGTTAGCAGGTCGTGGTGACGGATTTAAGATTGCCATGAATGCTTTAAATGTAGGACGTATCAAATTAGCAGCTGCTTGTTTAGATTCTCAACGTAGAGTAACAAGTATTGCTGTAAACTATGCAAACGAACGTAAACAATTTAAAACTCCAATTTCAGAGTTTGGTGCTATCAAGTCTAAACTTGCCGAAATGGCGACCAACACATATATTGGTGAATCTGCATCATATAGAGCTGCAAAAAATATTGAAGATAGAATTGCATTGCGTGAAGCAGCTGGGAGTTCTCATCAAGATGCAGAATTAAAAGGTGTTGAAGAATATGCTATTGAATGTTCTATCTTAAAAGTTGCTGTTTCTGAAGATGTACAAGCTTGTGCTGATGAAGGAATTCAAATTTTTGGTGGAATGGGGTTCTCTGAAGAAGCTCCGATGGAATCTGCTTGGAGAGATGCAAGAATTGCTCGTATCTACGAAGGAACCAACGAAATTAACAGAATGTTATCTGTTGGTATGTTAGTTAAAAAAGCGATGAAAGGTCACATCGATTTATTAGGACCTGCAATGGCTGTAGGTGAAGAGCTATTAGGTATTCCTTCTTTTGACACTCCTGATTATTCAGAATTATTTGCTGAAGAAAAAGAAATGTTAGTCAAATTGAAAAAGGTTTTCTTAATGGTTGCTGGATCTGCATTGCAGAAATTCGGACCTGAATTAGAGCAACATCAACAATTATTAAATGCAGCTTCTAATATATTGATTGAAATATACATGGCAGAGTCTGGAATTTTAAGAACTGAAAAGAACGTAAAACGTTTTGGTCAAGAATCTAAAAAAGAAGAAATTGCAATGTCGCAATTGTATTTATACAACGCTGTAGAAATCATCAACAAAAATGCAAAAGAAGGCATCGTTTCATTTACTGAAGGAGATGAGCAACGCATGATGTTAATGGGGTTAAAGCGTTTCACAAAATATGCGAATTACCCAAATGTAATTGAATTAAGAAATACAATTGCAGAAAAAGTAAAAGCAGAAAATAAATATTGTTTCTAAAAAAAAGTAAAATCTATAATTAGCCTTTAATAAGGCTTCTTAAATAGTATTAGTTTTAAATTTTAGTTGTTTGTTAAAGACCGTTATCTTTTTTTTGATAACGGTCTTTATAATTAGTACTATGAAAGGGGGGACATTTAACTTTATCAAAATGGTATGCCATAAAAAAGAGATTGCTTTCGCAATCTCTTTTTTATATAATATATGTGTAGACAATTATTCTAAAGCACCAATGTAACGCTCAGCATCTAAAGCCGCCATACAACCTGTACCAGCAGCAGTTACTGCTTGTCTGTATTCTTTATCTTGAATATCTCCAGCTGCAAAAACTCCTGGTAAATTTGTTTTTGTAGATTTTCCTTTAGTGATTAAATACCCAACTTCATCCATATCCAAAACTCCTTTAAATAAGTCTGAATTTGGTGTATGACCAATAGCAATGAAAACTCCAGTTACAGGAATATCTGTTTTTTCACCGGTTTTATTATTTACAGCTCTTACTCCATCTACAACAGTATCACCAATAACTATGTCAATCTCTGAGTTATATAATACTTCTATATTTTTTGTTTTATTAACTCTATGCTGCATTGCTTTTGATGCTCTCATAAAATCTTTACGAACCAATACGGTCACTTTTCTGCAAATATTAGACAAATAGGTAGCCTCTTCTGCAGCAGTATCTCCTGCTCCAACAACCACAACATCTTGTCCTTTATAGAAAAACCCATCACAAGTAGCACAAGCAGAAACTCCACCACCAATTAAACGTTGTTCACTTTCTAAACCTAAATATTTAGCGGTAGCTCCAGTAGAAATAATTACCGTTTCAGCTTCAATTTCAATTGATTCATCAACAATCACTTTATGAATTCCGCCTTCTTCTTTACTGAAATCTACTTTAGTAACCATTCCAAAACGAACTTCTGTTCCAAAACGTTCTGCTTGTTTTTGCAAATCGTTCATCATTGCAGTTCCATCCGTTCCATTTGGGTAACCAGGATAATTATCTACCTCTGTAGTGGTAGTTAATTGACCACCCATTTGCATTCCTGTATACATTACTGGTTTCATATCTGCTCTTGCTGCATAAATTGCTGCTGTGTATCCCGCAGGACCAGAACCGATAATCAAACATTTTATTCTTTCTGCCATTGTTTCTAATTTTATGAATGCAAATGTATTTTTTTAAATGTATTTCTCAACTTTTTTCACACGATAAATTATAATAGTCATATAATTAAAATCAATTGACTGTTTGTAAGATAAATGAAACTGTTAAGGATTGATTTTTACAATCCCTAATTGCTCAATCCCAACATATATAAAACCATCCTTTCCTTGCTCAATAGACCTCACTCTCCCTAAACCTTCTAATAGTTTTTCCTCTTTTACTACTTTTCCGTTTTTTAAAGTACAATTAGATACATATCTAAACTTTAACGAGCCAACTAATAGGTTTCCTTTCATCTTTGGATACATATCTGAATTTACAAAAGCCATTCCACTAGGCGCTATTGATGGTGTCCATTGATGCAAAGGGCTTTCCATTCCAGGAATTGAGGTTTTATCCGTGAATCTTGATCCACTATAATTGATTCCAAAACTAGCTTTTGGCCAACCATAGTTTTTACCTTTTTGAATCCTATTAATTTCATCTCCACCTTGTGGACCATGCTCGTGTGTCCAAATATCACCAGTAAAAGGGTTGATTTCCATTCCTTGCGGATTTCGATGTCCGTAACTATATATGGCTTTTTTAGCGCCATCAACAGTTACAAAAGGGTTGTCTTTAGGAATACTACCCATATCATGTAAACGGTAAATCTTACCTCCATCTTTAGTAATATCTTGCGGATTAACATCTCTATTCCCTCTGTCTCCAACACTAAAATAGAGGTATCCTTTTGTATCAAATGCAATACGAGAACCAAAATGCTGTCCTTTTGTAGTGTTTGGAGTCGCCTTATACAATACTTCTTGATTGATTAATCTATTGCTATTAATTCTAGCTCTCATTAACGTTGTATTGGCTCCTTTACTATTGCCTGATGAATATGTAAAGTATATCCAACCATTATTTTTATAATTTGGATGCAATTCAATATCCATTAACCCTCCTTGACCTTGGACTTTAATTTTTGGTAATCCGGTTATCATATACTTTTTCCCATTTTTAAAATGAATGAGTTTTCCTTCTTTTTCTGTAATTAACATCGAGTTATCTGGTAAAAAAGTAAATCCCCAAGGAATATTTAAATCAGGAACTACGATTTCATATTCTTTAGCTTGCTCTTGTTGAGCACTATAAAAACTTACAAAAAAACAACAAAGAAAAAAGACACCTACTAATCGAATACTATTTTTCATAATTTGATATATTTAAGATGATTTGGCTCTACAATATAGAAATATAATAGTATATTTGCAATCCGAAATATTTGGCGTGTAGCCTCTCGACTTCGTTCGAGCCAAACTACATTACAAATTTACTATTTTCGGGGTGTAGCGTAGCCCGGTCATCGCGCCTCGTTTGGGACGAGGAGGTCGCAGGTTCGAATCCTGCCACCCCGACAAAACCTTGCAAGTATTTGCAAGGTTTTTTTATACAAAAAACTTTCATTATTAATATTACCATCGTTTTACTACAAACACAAAAGATGGAATCATCACGTATGAAAAACGAAATCGTACACATTAAAACTAGAAAGACTTATTAAATAACGAGAAGCGAAAAAATGTTTTAGCACCATCGTTTAACATTGAAAGCACAAATATCGCAGGTTCGACCCAAACAAAACCTCATAAATATCTACAAGGTTTTTTCGATACAAAAACAACTAACTACCTGATTTAATTCGCAATAAACACCAAATAAAAACGACCTATTATTTCTGTAAAATAAATTTTAAAAAAAAGCTTAAAAAAGTTTGTAAATACCATAAATCATAATATATTTGCCACGCTTAAAAATAAGCAAAAGCCGATGTAGCTCAGCTGGCTAGAGCAGCTGATTTGTAATCAGCAGGTCGGGGGTTCGAGTCCCTTCATCGGCTCTTTAAAGTCCTTTCAAAAGAAAGGACTTTTTTTATGCTCAAAATTGACTGAATTTTTATTAAATTTGTTGTCAGTATTCTTAAAACCTAACAAAAATAATATGCTAATAATCGGAATCGCGGGAGGAACTGGAAGCGGAAAAACAACAGTCGTAAACAAGATAGTACAAGAACTTCCTACAGATGAAGTTTGTGTAATTTCTCAAGACTCATATTACAACGCTACAGACAACCTACCTTATGATGAGCGATCAAAAATTAATTTTGATCACCCTAGAGCAATTGACTTTGATTTAATTATTAAGCATTTAAAAGAGTTAAAAGCTGGTAAAACGATAGATCAACCTGTATATTCTTTTGTTTCTCACAACAGAACAACTGATGTCATAAAAACGCATCCAAGAAAGGTTGTTATTGTTGAAGGAATTTTAATTTTTAATAATGAAGAGTTAAGAGATCTTTTTGATATTAAAATATTTGTGCATGCAGATACTGATGAACGGCTAATTAGAAGAGTTCGTAGAGATATTAATGAAAGAGGTAGAGATGTAAATGAGGTGCTAAGTAGATATCAAGATACTTTAAAACCAATGCATCAGCAGTTTATAGAACCTACAAAGAACTTCGCAGATCTTATTATCCCTAATGACAGGCACAATAATGTTGCGATTGACATAGTTAGAACTGTAATAACAAACAAACTATTAAATGACCTTTAAGCAGTTTAGGAAAAAGAAACTAGTTAAAATCACAACTAACAGATATGTATTAATTCTTGTAGGATTTAGTATTTGGATGTTGTTTTTTGATGGAAATTCTTATCTTGTTCACAAAGAATTTAATTCTGAAATTAAAGAATTAGAAACTGCTATTGAATTTTATAAAAAAAGAATAGAACAAGATAAAATAATTATAAAAACTTTTCAAGATTCTTTACAATTAGAACGTTTTGCAAGAGAAAAATACTTAATGAAGAAAGAAAACGAAGACATTTATTTGATCGAATTTGACACCATAAAGTAATGAGCACTAATTTATTTAATCATTTTAACAGCACGTCTACATCTGCCTGGAAGCAAAAAATCCAGATGGATTTAAAAGGAGCCGACTATAATGAAGCTTTATTATGGAAAACTGACGAAGGAATTACTGTAAAGCCCTTTTACACCAAAGAAGACAGAGCTAATAACTCTAGCAATACAACTGATTTTAAATTCAACATTTCTCAATGTATCTATATTAATGATGAAAAAACCGCAAACTACATTGCTAAGAACGCTCTAACAAAAGGTGCGAATGCAATTGAATTTATCGCGGTAAATCACTTTGATTACAAACAGTTATTAGCAAACATTGATTTAAAAAGTGTACATCTATATTTTAGATTTAAGTTTTTAGACGCTCCTTTTATCAATGAAGTTTCTGATTACATCAATTCAAAGAATTGCTACATTCAAGTTGACATTATTAAGAACCTCGCTAAAAACGGAAATTGGTTTAAAAACTTAAAAGAAGACCATTTAGCCTTTGAAAATATTGTTAAACAAACTAGCAATTCAATCGGAGTCGACGCTACATTATATCAAAATGCTGGTGCAACTCATACGCAACAATTAGCCTATACATTGGCACATGCAAATGAATATTTAAACCATTTTGGTATTGAAGCTGCATCAAAATTTCATTTTAATTTTGCAATGGGAAGTAATTACTTTTTCGAAATTGCCAAAATTAGAGCATTTAGAATCTTATGGAATGCACTATTAAAAGAGTATGATTCTACAGAACAAGAAGCTCATATATTTACACAACCAAGTACTCGTAATAAAACTATTTACGATTATAATGTAAATCTGCTAAGAACTACATCTGAGTGCATGAGTGCTATTTTAGGAGGTGCAAATACAGTCAACAATCTTTCTTACGATGCTGCGTATCATAAAAAAAACGAATTTGGAGAAAGAATTTCTAGAAACCAATTATTAATTCTTCAACAAGAAAGTTACCTTGAAAGCGCTAATACAATTGCAAACGGCTCGTACTACATTGAAAGTATTACAAATCAATTAGCTGAAAAAGCTTTACTTATTTTCAAAGAGATAGAAAAAGGTGGCGGATTTATAAAACAGCTAAAAGAAGGCGTAATTCAAAGAAAAATTACTGAGAGCGCAAATAAAGAACAAAACAAATTTGATAATAACGAATTAGTCTTATTAGGGACAAACAAACAACTTAATGTTGATGATAAAATGAAAAACGATATTGAGTTTTATCCATTTCTTAAAATAAAACCAGTTAAAACTCTAATCTACCCAATTATAAAAAAACGTTTAGCAGAAGCTTACGAGAAGCAACGCTTAAAAAACGAATAACCCTTAAAACATGGAAGACGATAAAAATTTAGTGCACCAATATGGACTAAAACAAAAAGCATTAAAGAAAGAGAATATAAAGTACATAAAAAGAATTCCTTATTACATTTCTGGGTTCGTTTTCTTTGCCATAGGACTAATCTATTTATTAGACGGAAGAGTTAATCATTATGTTGGAAATACTTTTAATTTAATAGTAATTATTGCAGCTATTCTTGGATTAACTTGTCTCTTTTATATTATCATAATATATATTAAAACTAAAAAGAATAATATTGAAATTAGAGTTTTAGAAATTAAAACCTATAATATTATGAAGCTTTAAACAAGCTAAAACATGAGCAGAAAAAACACACAAAACATCGCTTTAAATATTTCAAAAAAAACACCTGAAAAACTTTTTTTACATGAAGGTTTTACAGCTGGAATTCCACCATATTTAAGAGGCCCATATACTACAATGTATGTTCGTAGACCTTGGACTATTAGACAATATGCAGGTTTTTCTACCGCAGAAGAAAGTAATGCTTTTTATAGAAGAAACTTAGCTGCTGGTCAAAAAGGGTTGTCTGTTGCTTTTGATTTGGCTACGCATAGAGGGTATGATTCTGACCATGAACGTGTACAAGGTGATGTTGGTAAAGCTGGCGTTGCTATAGATTCTGTTGAGGATATGAAAATTTTATTTGATGAAATCCCATTAGGTGAAATGTCAGTTTCCATGACAATGAATGGAGCTGTTTTACCCATTTTAGCTTTTTATATTGTTGCCGCAGAAGAGCAAGGTGTTAAACCAGAGTTACTGACCGGAACTATTCAGAATGATATTTTAAAGGAGTTTATGGTTCGTAATACGTACATCTACCCTCCTGCTCCATCAATGAAAATTATTGCAGATATTTTTCAATACACGAGCAATCATATGCCGAAATTTAATTCTATTTCTATTTCTGGCTATCACATGCAAGAAGCGGGAGCGACTGCAGATATTGAATTAGCATATACCTTAGCAGACGGATTAGAATACATTAGAAAAGGAATTGAAGCAGGAATGGATATTGACTCTTTTGCGCCAAGATTGTCTTTCTTTTGGGCAATTGGAATGGATCATTTTACAGAGATTGCAAAAATGCGAGCAGGTAGAATGTTATGGTCTAAAATTGTGCAAGAATTCAATCCGAAAAATCAAAAATCTCTTGCTTTAAGAACGCATTGTCAAACTAGCGGTTGGTCTTTAACAGAACAAGACCCTTTTAACAATGTTGCCAGAACAACAATTGAAGCAATGGCCGCTGCCTTTGGAGGTACGCAAAGCTTACATACAAATGCATTAGATGAAGCAATTGCTTTACCTACCGATTTCTCGGCAAGAATTGCTAGAAACACACAAATATATCTACAAGAAGAAACAAGCATTACCAAAACTGTTGATCCTTGGGCTGGAAGCTATCATGTAGAACAATTAACCGAAGATATTGCGAATAAAGCGTGGGAGTTAATTCAAGAAGTTGAGGAATTAGGTGGAATGACAAAAGCCATTGAGCAAGGAATTCCGAAAATGCGTATTGAAGAAGCTGCTGCAAAAAAACAAGCAAAAATTGATAGCGGACAAGACACCATAGTTGGCGTAAATAAATACCAATTAAAAGAGGAAGATCCTTTACATATTTTAGAGGTTGATAATGAAGCTGTACGTTTGTCTCAAATTGAACGTTTAGAAGCTATCAAAGCTTCAAGAAATACTGAGGAAGTAGAAAAAACGCTTACTGATTTAACCATCGCTGCTAAAGAAAGCCAAAATTTAAAAGAATCTGATAGTCATCAAAATAAAAATTTACTAGATTTAGCAATTAAAGCAGCAAAAGCAAGAGCTACTTTAGGTGAAATATCTGATGCTTTAGAAATTATTTTTGGCAGACATAAAGCTGTTCATAAAACCATATCTGGCGTGTATAGTAAAGAAATAAAAGAAGACCCATTATTTAAAAAAGCCGCTGAATTAGCAAATAAATTTGCTGAGTTAGAAGGAAGACGCCCAAGAATAATGATTGCGAAATTAGGTCAAGATGGCCATGATCGTGGAGCAAAAGTTGTTGCCACAGGCTATGCAGATTTAGGTTTCGATGTTGATATTGGCCCTTTATTTCAAACTCCTAAAGAAGCAACGAAACAAGCGATAGAAAATGATGTGCATATTTTAGGAATATCTTCATTAGCCGCAGGACATAAAACATTGGTGCCTCAAGTAATTTCAGCACTAAAAGAATACGGACGTGAAGACATTATGGTTATTGTAGGTGGCGTAATTCCCGCACAAGATTACCAATTTTTATTTGATGCTGGTGCTGTTGGTGTTTTTGGCCCAGGAACAAAAATTTCTCAGGCTGCTATTGATATGCTTACTATTTTAATTGATAGTGTAGCTGAGTAGTTTCTTTTAAGAATTAAAGAAGAAAGGTTACTTTAGTATTAAATAATTTTATCTTCCTAGCAGCTATTAAAACTCTTAAAATAAACAATTTAGTGATTTGTTTTTTTTATTTATATTTGATAAAATTAACGTATCATGAAAAACTATAAAAAATTATTCCTTCTAGTTTTCTTATTTCAAATTGGATTTTCTTTTTCTCAAAAAAAAATATCTAAAAATAAGAAACTACTTATCAAATCTGTAGAAAAGCACAAAACGCAATTAATTAAAATAAGCGATTCTATATGGTCTTTAGCAGAAACTGCCTTTGAAGAAACAAAATCTTCAAAAATTTTAGCTGATTATGCAGAGTTACAAGGTTTTAAAGTTGAAAGAGGCGTGGCAAATATACCAACTGCATTTGTTGCAACATATGGTAGCGGAAAACCTGTTATCAGCGTACTAGGTGAATTTGATGCATTACCTGGAATTTCTCAAAAAGCACAACCAATAAAAACCCCTTTTAAAGAGGGTGCAGCTGGGCATGGTTGTGGACATAATCTTTTTGGTGCGGGAAGCTTAGGAGCTGCAATAGCAATTAAAGAATTGATTCAAGACGGAAAAATAAAAGGAACAGTAAAGTTTATTGGAACCCCAAGTGAAGAAAAATTTTTCGGTAAAATTTGGATGGTAAATGCTGGTATATGGGATGATGTCGATGTAAATATTAGCTGGCATCCATCAGCAAATATAGAAGCAGATGTACAAAGTTCTCTAGCTTTGATAGATTTTAAAGTTGAATTTTACGGACAAGCAGCGCATGCTTCTGCAGATCCATGGAATGGTAGAAGTGCATCAGATGCTTTAGAATTATATACAACTGGAATAAACTATTATAGAGAACACATAAAACCAACTGTTAGAATTCATTACCATATTCAAGATGGAGGTCAAGTTGTAAATGTTGTACCTGATTACTCAAAATTATGGGTTCGTGTTAGAGACACAAAACGTTCAGGAATGATGCCTGTGTACGAACAGGTTCAGAAGATGGCCGAAGGAGCTGCAATTATGGCAAATGTTGATTATAAAATTTCATTAATATCTGGTATTTATGAGCTTTTAGTCAATAGAGAAGGTGGACAGATAATGCAAAACAACATCGAACTTCTTGGACAGATTGAATATACTGATACAGAAATAAGCTTTGGAAAAAAAATTCAAGAAGAAACAAAAAAAGAACAAGTAGGTATGGATAGCAACATCAACCCTTTAGAAGCTACACGTGATCATCCAGGTGGAGGTTCTACAGATGTAGGAGATGTTAGCTGGAATGTAGCAAACATAAACTTGGGAGTTACAACAGCTCCAAAAGATACACCTTGGCATTCTTGGGCAGTAGTAGCTTGTGGTGGAATGAGCATTGGACATAAAGGGATGATTTATTCTTCTAAAGCAATGTCAATGACGATGCTCGATTTGTTTGAAGACCAAAAACTTGTTGAAAAAGTAAAAGCAGAATATGTTAAGAGAAAAGGAAACGAGATTTATAAAGCAATGATTCCTGAAGGACCACCTCCTATTCCTAATCAAAAAAAATAATTCTAAAAAGCTCATTAAAATTAATGAGCTTTTTATTTATAAAATAATATCAAAAAACAACCGTATTTAAAATAGCAATTCAAGCATTTATCCGTAAATTTGTGAACTTTTACATTACTACTTTACTGATGAAAAAAATATTTAATATTCTGTACTCGACACGCCTAACAGCTGTCTTATTTTTCCTATTTGCAACTTCAATGGGAATAGCCACTTTTATAGAAAATGATTTTGGCACACAAACCTCTAAAGCTTTAGTATACAACACCTGGTGGTTCGAAGCAATTATGGTGTTTTTTGTAATCAACTTTTTTGGTAACATCTTTAGATATCGATTATACAAAAAAGAAAAATGGCCTGTATTGTTATTTCATGCAGCGTTTCTATCAATCCTTATTGGAGCCGGAGTTACTCGTTATGTAGGTTATGAAGGAATTATGGTTATCGAAGAAGGAGAAATGACCAATAAATTTTTATCTGAAACAATCTATGTAAATATTGTTATAGACGATGGAAACCAACAAAAACCAACAATTAACGAACCAATCTTATTATCTGGTTGGGGAAAGAATAATTGGAACTACTCAACTGAATTTAAAGGACAAGATATTGATTTTAAATTGATAGATTACATTCCGTGGGCAGAACAAAAATTTGTTGAAGATGAAGCTGGAGACAACTATTTATTTGTCGTAGAATCTAGCAGCGGCTCTAGACATGAGCATTATATTAAACAAGGAACAGTAGAAAATATTCATAATATATTAGTTGGTTTTGACGCACCAAACACGGCAACCATAAATATTAGCTCTTTAGGTGATGCCTTAAAAATTAAAACGGGTGCAGATGGAACTTTCATGAGAATGGCAGATCAATTTAAAGGAACTGTTACCAAAGATTCTATTCAAGATTTTCAGCTACGTTCATTATATACGGTTTCTGGTTTACCTTTTGTTATTCCAAACCCTGTTATGAAAGGAAAAATGACAACGGTTAGAGGCGCTAAAAATGATAGAAATTTAAGCTCAGACTTAATTATTTTAGAGGTTACTACAAATGACAAAACAGAAAGAATTGAATTGACTGGAGGCAAATACAATTCCTTAAACTCTAAACAGCTTATCGTTGATAATTTAAACTTTAGAATGCTCTATGGTTCTAACACGTTAGAAACACCTTTTCATGTAAAGTTAAAAGACTTTCAACTAGAAAAATACCCAGGATCTGAAAGTGCTGCTTCTTATGCAAGTGAAGTAACGGTGATTTCTCCTGAAAAAACATTTGATTATAGAATTTATATGAATCACATTTTAGATTATAAGGGATACAAATTATTTCAATCTAGTTATGATGACACTAAAGAAGTAGAAGAAACTCATTTATCTGTAAATCATGATTTTTGGGGAACATTGATTACATATATTGGGTATTCTTTATTATACTTCGGATTGATTTGTATACTGTTTGCTAAAGGAACTCGTTTTGATTCTTTAAAAGAATCATTAAAAAAAATCAGAAAGAAAAAAGCAGCATTGACTATTACAGCTTTATTATTTCTTTCATTAACAGTTTCTGCACAGCAGCAACATCAAGAGCACGCAATTTCATCTCAACAAATAGATTCTATTTTAAAAGTAAATATTGTTGATGCAAAACATGCAGAATTGTTTAACGGCTTAGTAATACAAGATGCTGGCGGAAGAATGAAACCAGCACATACTTTTGCTTCTGAATTGGTTCGAAAAGTTACACATCAAGAAATTTTCAAAGGAATGAATCCTAGTCAGGTTTTATTATCTATTATTGAAAATCCTAGATTTTGGATTGAAGTTCCAATGATTTACCTTGAAAAAAACAATGTAAAAATTAGAGAACAACTAGGCATTCCTAAAGATGCTACACATGCTCGTTTATCTGATCTACTTACTAAAAAAGGAGAGTACTTAATTAGAGAGCAAGTAGCCGAAGCGCAAAAAAACAACATCAAAAATAAGTTTGAAAAAGATCTTATCAATATTGATAAAAGAGTTGGACTTTTATATGGAGCAATTGGCGGGAATATTTTTAAAATTTTCCCAATCCCAAATGACCCAAATAACAAATGGGTTTCACAACCAGAAACACTAAATTCTAATTTTAAAGGAACCGATTCTGTATTTGTAAGACAAGTACTACCTGTCTACAAACAAATTCTACAAAAAGCAAAAGTTGATAAAGATTATACACAAGCGGATAAAGTGCTTGATGGAATTAAGAACTTTCAGAAAAAATTCGGAGTCAATGTTATTCCTTCTGATGACAGAATAGCACTAGAAATCGCGTACAACAAGTTTAGCATCTTTAGCAGATTAGCTAAATACTTTGGATTGGTTGGAATCTTGTTAATTTTTGTAGTAATTGCTCAAATATTTTCAGACAAGAAGATATTCAATTATTTAGTAAAAGGATTAATTGCAATTATCGTTGTATTGTTTGTTTTCCATACAATGGGCTTAGGAGCACGTTGGTATATTAGCGGGAATGCTCCTTGGAGTAATGCATATGAATCAATTATCTACGTTGCCTGGGCAACCATGTTATTCGGATTGATCTTCGGAAGAAGATCATCATTAACAGTTGCAGCAACAACATTTTTAACCGCAGTTATTCTTGCTTTTGCACATCAAAACTGGTTAGATCCTGAAATCGCAAATTTACAACCTGTATTAAACTCTTGGTGGCTACTAGTACATGTATCTATTATTGTTGCGAGTTACGGGCCATTTTCTTTAGGTTTGATTCTAGGTGTATTCTCACTATTCTTAATGATTTTTACCACAAAAAAGAACAAGAAAAAATTAGATTTAGCAATTAGAGAACTGACAGTAATTAACGAAATGTCTATTACAATTGGTTTGATCATGTTAACAATAGGTAACTTTTTAGGCGGAATGTGGGCTAACGAAAGTTGGGGACGTTATTGGGGCTGGGATCCAAAAGAAACATGGGCATTAATTAGCATCATGTTATATGCTTTTGTTTTACACATGCGCTTAATTCCTGGTTTAAGAAGTAGATTCACTTTTAACTTATGGTCAATAATTACCTATTCTTCTATTATGATGACGTATTTTGGAGTGAATTTTTATTTATCTGGATTGCATTCTTATGCTAGTGGAGATAAAGTAATTACACCAACAGCTGTTTTTTACTCTATTGGTTTTGTTACTATATTAGGAGTAGCAGCTTGGTTTAAGTACAAAAAATATTATAAAAAATAACTCCTCGATATGAAGTTTCTTTACAGAAATTTCACTCGAAGTGACAAACAATAATCAAAAGAAAGCCTTATTTTTGCTTTCTTTAAATAAAAACAATATTTTATGTTTCATAAAAATTTTAAATTAATTATTGCAGCTTTAATCACTGTATGGTCTGTATTCGAATTTTCTCAAGGTCATATAATGAATGGGATTTCTATTCTATTATTAGCTGGGCTTTTCATTCTGTTATACTTTAAAAACGAATTTATATTATTAGCCTTTTTACAGCTACGTAAACAAAATTTCCCTGGCGCACAGAAATGGCTAGGACACATTAAAAACCCAAGTACTGCTTTAATAAAAAAGCAAGAAGGGTATTATAATTTTCTACACGGAATTATGTTGTCTCAAACCAACATTACGCAAGCTGAGAAATATTTAAAGAAAGCAATTAAGCTAGGTTTATCTATGGGGCATGATTTGGCAATGGCTAAACTACAATTAGCAGGTATAGCAATGACAAAAAGAAGAAAACGTGAAGCAACTATGTTAATGAATGAAGCTAAGAAATTAGACAAACAAGGGATGCTAAATGATCAAATTAAAATGATGAAACAACAGATGAAAAAAATCTAGTTGAAATACGTTTATAAAACAATAAAGCTCCTGATTATCAGGAGCTTTATTGTTTTATAAATAGAGGATAATTACTCTATTCTTTTAATACTCAAATCAGGTTGATATTCTAACAGAAACAATCCTCTATTTTCTGAAATACTAAAGCGTCTTTTATTAAAATCGAACATACTTTCTATCCTGTAAGAAACCCCTTCTTTAAACGTATCATAGAGATCATTACCAGATGCTAATCGCATAACTACATCATACGTTACATCAAATCCTCTGGTTGCATAATATGAAGGAAATGCCTTATTCTTTTTTAAATACTGTTTATTAAAGGCCCTAACAGCTATAGAATTCTCATCTACATACGTATCTGTAACATGCACAAATTCTAATTGGGCCAGTTTATTATTATCAACATAATCCGATTTCTCAAAACCAAAAAGCTTCACCAAGTAATTCACCTTTTCTGCTGGCTCTTCATCTTCATTTTCATTTTCTGACTTTGGTGGATCAGGAAAACTAATCAAACTATTAATGGCATTTGCAGCAATTACATCATTGTTTGTTACAATTAACACCCAATTTTTAATATTGGTTGTGTCTGGCTTCATCATTTTAAGAAAACGCTCCTGAGCAATGTATCCATAATGAGGAATGATCTCATGTACCTCGTTTATAGAGTCATGTTGCTTTAAAATAGTTGCTATTTGCCTAACTTCTGTTATTGAAGCAACTGTAGAATCTCCAACAATAATAATGTTTTCATTGTTATATTCTTTTGAAATATATGACAACAATTTCTCTTTATACAGGTGTTTATCTGGAGATGTTTTCACTATTCTAGATGATGTGAAAGATGTTTGAGATTTAGAAAACACTGGAAACACTAAAGGAACTCCGACACTATTTGCCAATTTCTTAGTTTCATCTGAATAAATTGAACCAATTATTGCATCTTGATTCTTTAAGGTTTTATTCGAAATTAAATCATTGACAACTGTATTTCTATCTTCGGTATCAATAACAGTCAACGCAACATTTACTCCTTGATTTCTCAAAGAATCTATTGCTAATTCTGCTCCCAGATAAAAATCTGTAACAATATTATTTAATACTTGATCTTTGTGAAAAATTTCTTGTGGAGAGATTGTATCAAATAACTTTGCTCTAAATGGCAAAAGCAACGCTAAATTCACAGATGCATCATAAGAGATTATGTCTTTATAAATAACATCTAGTTTTTCTTCATCAATTATTTTTTTTATTTTGATTACAGCTCCCAATTTCAATCCCTCAATTAGTTCCGGGTTTAATCTAAGTAAATCAGATTTTAACACACTATAATATCTTGTTAAACTATAAAACGTATCGCCTTTACTGACCTTATGTACAACAAACTCTTTCTTTAATTCTTCAATTTCATTAACAGCACTAATAGAATCTTTAACAACAATATCTACAGCCACTTCTTCTTTCTCCTCAACAAACTTTCTTGTCTTTTTATTAGGAATAAATATCTCTGTATCTACTTTTGGTCTTCTACCAGCATCAGGATTTAAGCGTAATAAATCTTTAGTTTTAATGTCCAGTTTTTTCGCAATGCTTCGCATTGTTTCCCCTTGTTTAACTTTATACGTAACGTATTTTTTTTGCTGAACACAAGATACAGCCATCGCAAAAATAAAAAAAGTAACTAATAATTTAAAATACTTCATATAGTTTGTTGTTTCTGCTTTTAGAAAAAAACTCTAAAGCTAGTAATTTATATAACATAAAAATTAGGAGCTTAGTATATTATTCCCACTCAATAGTTGCGGGTGGTTTTGAGCTGATATCATACACAACTCTATTTACACCCTTCACTTTATTTATAATATCGTTTGATGTTTTTTGCAAGAACTCATAAGGTAAATTCACCCAATCCGCAGTCATACCATCTGTACTTTCAACAGCTCTAAGTGCAACAACCTTTTCATAAGTTCTTTCATCTCCCATAACTCCAACAGAGTTTACAGGCAATAAAATAGCACCAGCTTGCCATACTTTATCATACAATCCACTATCTTTTAATCCGTTGATAAAAACAGCATCTACTTCTTGTAAAATAGCTACTTTCTCTGGAGTAATATCTCCTAAAATACGAATTGCCAACCCTGGACCAGGAAAAGGATGTCTTCCTAACAACTCTTTATCAATTCCCAAAGAAGCGCCTACTCTTCGAACCTCATCTTTAAAAATCATACGCAAAGGCTCTACAATTTTTAATTTCATAAAATCAGGTAAACCACCTACATTATGGTGACTTTTAATAGTTGCAGATGGGCCTCCATTTACCGAAACAGATTCAATAACATCAGGGTAAATAGTTCCTTGTGCTAACCATTTAGCGTCGGAAATTTGATTTGCTTCTGCATCAAAAACTTCGATAAAAGCATTTCCTATCGCCTTTCTTTTCTCTTCAGGATCACTTAAACCAGCAAGAGCATTCATAAAACGATCAGAAGCATCAACCCCTTTTACGTTTAAACCCATACCTTCGTATTGTTTTAAAACATCTGTAAATTCATTTTTGCGCAACAATCCGTTATTTACAAAAATACAGTGTAAGTTACTTCCAATTGCTTTGTGTAATAAAACTGCCGCTACGGTAGAATCTACCCCTCCAGACAATCCTAAAACGACCTTATCATCTCCAACTTTTGCTTTAATATCACTAATTGTAGTTTCTGCAAATGAATCTGGGGTAAAAGTTTGTGCTACTCCAGCTATTTTTACTAAAAAATTTTCTAACAATTGTTTTCCATCTGTAGAGTGATATACTTCTGGATGAAATTGTATTGCATAGGTATCTTCACCTTCAATTCTGTATGCTGCATTTTCCACATCGTGCGTACTTGCTAAACGCAAACCATTTGTTGGCAATTCTTTTATGGTATCAGAATGACTCATCCAAACTTGACTACCTGTAGAAATTCCCTCAAGAAAAACCTCATCATTCTTTACAAATGACAAATTTGCTCTTCCGTATTCTCTTGTATTTGATTGACCAACCAAACCTCCAGAAAAATGTGCTAAATATTGTGCGCCATAACAAACTGCTAATAAAGGTTTCTTTCCTCTAATTTCAGATAAATCTGGATGCGGAGGGTCTTCAGATCTCACAGAAGAAGGACTTCCAGATAAGATTACTGCTTTAAATTCGTTGCTATTCTTTGGTGGCTTGTTATAAGGATGAATCTCACAATAAATGTTTAATTCTCTAACTCTTCGGGCAATAAGTTGTGTGTATTGTGATCCGAAATCTAATATAAGTACGTTGTGTTGTTGCATGCGCAAAAATACTACAAGAATTTAAATTTTTTTGCATCAATTTGATTTTTTTTACCCCAATACGTAAAGAGGAAATACACGTGCTTTTTTTCTTCTAAAATTTGTACACAATCGCATTGATATTCATTCCTGAACCAACCGAAGCAAAAATGACAACATCTCCTGCATTCACTTCCTGATTCTCTATCTGCCCTTTTAACACTAAGTCTAACAATGTTGGCACAGTTGCCACTGAACTATTACCAAATTTGTGAATGTTCATTGGCATCACGTTTTCTGGCACTTGTTTTTTAAACAATCTATAAAAACGTTTAATAATTGCTTCATCCATTTTTTCATTTGCTTGATGAATAAATATTTTTTTCACATCGTCAATTGCAACCTCACTTTTATCAAGAGCAATCTTCATTGCTTGAGGCACATTGTTTAATGCGAATTCATAAATTTTTCGCCCTTGCATTTTTATATACAACTCTTCTGGATTTGATTTCAAGTCAAAAGATTTTCCAAAATATAAATAGTACGCTTCGTCTTTTGCAAATGTTTGAGTTGCATGACTTAATATACCTGAATCTGCATCATCTGTTTCCTCAACAATACAAGCTCCAGCTCCATCACTAAAAATCATAGAATCCCTATCTGATTTATCTACAACTCTAGACAATGTTTCGGCTCCAATAACGAGTGCTTTTTTAGCAATACCTGCTTTTATAAATGCTTGTGCTTGAATTACTCCTTCTATCCAACCAGGACAGCCAAATAAAATATCATATGCAACACAATTGGGGTTTTCAATTTGCAAACTGTGCTTTACTCTTGTCGCTAAACTTGGTAAAATATCATTCTGACCCGCAGGCCTTTTTACATCCCCAAAATTATGAGCTACAATAATATAATCTAATTCTTCTGGGTTTACTCCAGAAGTTTCAATTGCATTTTGAGCTGCAAAAAAAGCAAGATCTGAAGTCGAATAATTCTCTGACGCATATCGTCTTTCTTCAATTCCCGTAATAGATTTGAATTTCTCAATGATTACTTCATTATCTGTACCAAAAGAAGATCCATCTTCATTTAAAAAATGATGTTCTAAAAATGTATCATTTCCTTGAATTACCATTGGAATATAACACCCAGTTCCTGTTATTTTTGAATTACTCATAAAACGTGCACCATTAAAATTACCTCTTTAACAAAGAAACGCTTTTTAAACGGAAATATTAAATGAGCTAGATTGTTTTAACTGTTTTTATTGGATTCTTATAATTACATACCTAATTTCAAGAATAACAGTATTGTTGGTCATAATTTTACATTAATCGTAAAGGGCCATTTTCACCTGCATAACCATTGCAATAGACGTAGCCCTATCTTTCATGTTTTGAGCATTCTGACCTTCAAAAAACACATCAATAGTTGTTGTTAAATATGACAACCAAGTCGTAAAGTGTTCTTTTTTAAACACTGTTTTTTTATTAAAATCTAAATGCTTTTGCAACACGTTCTTACTATAAATAGATGTATGAAATAAAATATCTTGCCAAAAATCCGTAATCGTTTCTATATGCTCTTCTAAATGATTCTCTCTTACAATAGTCTCAAAAAAAGGAAGCATATTTTCATCTGCTATTAGCTTTTTGTAAAACTCTGTAATAATAAAATGAATGTTATTTCTAGAAGAAATATCTGATGCCATTATAGATATGTGCTATCAAAAGAAAATGGCAACAAGGACAACAATGATGCTGTTTTTACAATTTGACCAACTTCTCCCATAAAGTAAATTTCAATTGGTTCTTTCTGATTTATTTCATATTCAGAAAGTGTCTGTCTACAAGCACCACAAGGACCAACAGGTCTATCCACAGTAGAGTTACTAGAGCTAGCTGTAATAACCAATTGTGTTACTTTTACTCCCGGATAATCTGAACTAGCTTTCCAAATAGCTACACGTTCAGCACACATACCAGATGGATATGCTGCACTTTCTTGATTGTTTCCTAAAATAATTTGATCGTTTTCTAATAATAAGGCAACACCAACTTTAAACTTAGAATAGGGTGCATAGGCGTTATTTCTTGCCTCTATAGCTTTATTCATTAATAACTGAATATCTGAAGGTAATTCAGAAACGTTTTCATAAACAGTAGCAGAAGCTACTACATTAATTTTTTTCATAAAGATACTTAACTTGTGAAAGAACGAAGATACTAATAATCTTCATAAATTTCTCCTAAATCAAATGATAAAGAGAAACGAAGTGTGTTTTCTAATGGATGATTCACATTTGAAGAATTCATTAAATAGGATAAGTCTAAAGAAAAAGCTTTCGCTTTAAAACCACCGCCCATTGTAAAATACTGTCTGTTCCCTTTAATTTCACTTTCATGGTAATATCCAGTTCTTAAAGCAAAAGCATTGTTATACAAATATTCTGCTCCTAAAGCGTAGGTAAATTCTTTAATTTCTTCGCTAATTCCACCTGGTGCATCACCAAAAGAAGAAAACATTCCAGAGATCCAGCCTTTTTCTTTATCAGACCCATCTGGCTGTGGAGAAGGAACTAATAATTTTGTGGTTTCTATATTAATACCAATAATATTATAATCGTCTAATATAAAATCAAATCCACCACCCAATTTTAAATTAGTGGGAATAAAATCTTCGTTTCCTGGGACGTAAGAAACTTTTGGACCGATGTTAGCAATGTTAAATCCTAAACGGTACCTACCATTAAAATTTCCGTAATTTTCTTCAGATGACCTGTAATACCCTGAAACATCTACAGAGAAAGAATTAATTGCCTGTATATCTGAGTTTTGTACACTCAATTTATAATTTGAATGGATAAAACGTAAACCAACTCCCAAAGAAAAAGTTTCGCTTAGCTTTAAAGCATACGTACCTGTTAACGCCAATTCATTTGGGTTTTCGGTACCAATAGTAGTTCCTACATTATCTGTTAATTCAATTTCACCTAAAGAGAAATATTTAAAAGCGACTCCCCATGCAGCATTTTCGCTAAACCTATTAACATAAGTTACTCCTCCTATAAAAATATCATCCACTAAATTACGCAACCAAGGTGTGTAATTTGCTCCAACACTTATTTGATTTGTATTAAAAGCCGTTTTTGAAGGGTTGTGAAAAATTGAAAAAGCATCTGATGAAGTTGCTACTCCAATATCTGCCATTCCTCCTGCTCTTGCATCTGGTGTTATTAATAAAAAAGGTGCTGCTGTTGTAATTGAATTGGTTTGACTTTGAATATTAGAACCTACCAATACACATAAAAGCACTACGAATAGTAACGTTTTTCTTTTCATTTAGTTAAATTTAATTGTACTCTTTATTCTTAGACTAAAGTATGACTAATTTTTCATACTTCTCTGAGTATTGATTACTAATAGTTGATTTCACTCTTAATTTATATATATAAACCCCTTTACCTAACCGATTCCCAAAATCATCTAAACCATTCCATTTTAGATTGCGTGAAAGGCTTCCGGTTGTTTGAACTGTTTGATTTATTGTTTTAATGCTTTTACCAGATATTGTAAATATCTGAACTTGCACCTCTAAAGGTTCGTTTGGTTTATTGTGATTAAACCAGAACTCGGTGTAGTTCACAAATGGATTCGGATAGTTCAGTACATTTTCTAATAGAAGACCACTATCGCTAACAACCATGAAGTTTAACGTTGCTTCTGATGAATTATTATACGTGTCCCATGCTTTTATTTTTATTGCATGAAGTCCTACTGACAAATCTCTTAACTGATACATCACTTTTCCTTTCGTAAAATCATCTAATTCTGTTTCATAGTAATCATTTAATACAATTGGATTTGCTTGATCTCCATCTAAAATAGCCACAATATCGTGATCTATTGAGGTAATAGAGGTATTGATTCCGCTTACATCTGATAAAGAAATTATTAAATTAGGTGATGTATTTGTAGTACCACCTTCAATAAAGGACTCATCATTCATAAATACACCTAGTTCTGGCCCAACTGTATCAGCTATTGCATTTGGGTTAATCCCACCAACAACAATATCAAAATTTGCTCCAGATTTATCTTCATTTTCATCGGAAGCATAAAAACTCAACTTCCCTTTTCCGTAAGCAATCTTAATATCTTTTGGAACTATAAAATCAAAATTAAACACGCCGTTTGTAACTGTAGATTTACCTCTAAACAACTTACTTTCTCTGGAATCAAAATTCATTATTATTCCAAAATCATTATTATCTAAAGTGGTTTTTTCTATTGGCTTATCAAAAACAGTTGTAGACAGCGTTCCGTTAAACCCTGAAAGAACTTGGTCTAGGTTATCTGTTACAACTCCTTCAAAACGAACTTTTGAAAGCGCTTTTAGTGTATCTATAGATTGTGTTATAGGTATTCCATTCAATTTGGTAATGCGAACATTTGGCTTCGGAATTGCCAATTTCATTGCAGGATCTCCTAGATAATAAATAAAGAATTTCTGAAAGCTTGTAAATCCATTTTTAGCTGCCATTAAAGATTCTGAAATGCTTAAATCTTCATTATTAAACTCTAATAATATTTTCACCAATCGCTCATTAAAATTTTGCCCTGTAGAGATAAACACCTCTCTTGTTGTAGTAATTAAACTAGCTGCTCCTCCATTTTTATTCCAAAAGACCAATTCGCCCGCAGTAGTTCTTAAAGGGTTATCAAATCTCGAAAACTCACAAGTAACTGTAATAAGCAGCGGCAATGTTTTTTTATTGTTGAATGCTTGTATCTGTGGCACTTCTAGAATCCGTTCACTCGCAAAACCATCTTCTCCTCCATGACCAAAATAATCCATAACCAACGTTCCTTTTTCAATGGCATTGGTTAGGGCTAAATTTACTTGCGGATATCTTTCTCCTCCAGAAGATGTTTCTTGCTTAAACGCGTCTGCGTAAATTTTATTAATATTAAATATTGGTTTATTCTTTTTAATAGAATCCGCAATTCTTTCCATTCCTGATTGCAACGTTCCTTCTCCAGTCTGATCAATATCATCTGCTAACAACGTGATGGTATTTCTCCAATCTCCAAAAGCACTTTTATCGTAATAACTTAAAATTTTATCTACAACCTCACTCGCTTGCTGAACCGTTGAAACTGGAATTCTTCCCGTAGCAACATCAACTGTATGAGAAGACAATAGTAGCCCTTCAGTAGGGTCTAACATAACAAAATAATCATCTGTCACGTATGAAGTTGCCAAATTAAAACTCTGAACAGATTCAAATACAGGAACGATATTATTATTACCCGTAATTCTATCTTTAAAATCATAAGAACCATCACCAAAAAAACAAACATATTTTAGTTTTCCTGCAGTAGTTGAATTTGAAGAATAAACATGTTTTATAAAATCTCTAACTGCAGTAACATCAGAAGAACCTGAACCAAACTCGTTATATATATGAGAGAGCAACACTACTTTTGTAATGAACCCTGAATTATTTTGATGATAATCAGCCAATCTTTGTGCTTGTCCAGATAGTTCATCATTTGTAATTACAATATAATTTACATCTTTTAATGCATGCAAGTTTTGATTGCTGATTAAAGAATTATCTGTGACTTCAGGAATGTAATAATTTCCATCATTGAGTACAATGTACTCCTTTAAAACACCACCAATTGCATTAAAAACAAAGTCAGAATCACTAGAAACATTGTTTATTTTCTTGGGATTCACAAAGTCTGACACATCCCAAACCTCACTAATATTCGTGTTGTTTTTTATTTGATACGCAACTACTCCTGCTGTTTTATACGCTTCAAAACTTCTAAAAGAGAATTGATTCCCATCAGCAATTAGCCTTTTTTTTCCTTTAACTTCTATATAGTCTAAATATGCTTTGGCGCCAGGGTTTCCATTATTGTTGTAGGTAATAGTGACATCAATATTTGGGGAAGAAACAGTTACATTAGAGGCGTTGTGGTTTGCATACCCTAGAGTTAACGAACCATTAGTTACACGTGAATACATTATTGAAAAAGCATTTTGTGTATTTACAACAACACTCATGGTAGAGCTTAAAGCAGAAATAGCACTTCCTCTAACTTTAACTTGAACAGGAGAACTTGTATCCAAGTTTTTAAAATCGAATTTAAAACTCTGTGAATCATTTACACTAAAATCTTCTCCAAACCACTGAGTTCCGATTGCAAATAAATTTTTTTCTTCTTTTTCATAAAACACAAAATCATCAAATTTTGTAATTGTTTTAGTCGCAGCTAATGCAATATTTGAAGCTGTTTGTATTCTTTTTCCTGCACTATCACTTACTGTTAAAAAATAATATGCTTTATCTGAATATATATTCTGCCTATGTGCTGCGGTTTCTAAACTGGGGTTCAAAACCCAATCGTGTGCCCCTTTAGCATAAAACAAAATATAATCATCACTATTAAAGACACCATCACTTTCACCAGCAACATAAATTGAATTTTCAACTACATCATCATATCTAAAATCGCTATTTCTTTGAGGTAACAATGCACCACCATTTCCATAAATTTTAATGTTTTTTGGATTCAAATTTGAGGTGTTAATTCCCATTTTCTGAAGCAAAGATATATCTACTTTAAACACACCTGTTGTATCTACAGAAAACTTATACCAGCTACCAGTAGCTAGTACAGATCTTGATGTTTGCGAATACGCACCTGCAAAAACGCAAAAAATTAAAATAAAAAGGATATGTCTATTTTTCATTTCTTAAATCAAATAACGTAATAATTATTACGTTATTTTAAGTGATTGCAAGATTAGTTATAATAAAGGTAAAAAACAATCGTTTACAATTTGAATACATACAAAGGCCATAAAAAAGACAATTAACTTGGTAGAAAAGAGAATTATTGTAAATTGCATGGCTTAATTAAACCGTTAACAAATTTAAATAAGATACATGAAAAACGTATTGAAATTTACTTTTTTAGTATTAGTTAGTTTAACTTTTACTCAATGTAAGACTTCTACAAAATCTACTTCGTCTTTAACAGGCTGGAAGTTTAACAACCCTGATTATGGGAACTACATAAAAGGAAAATCCTTTGAAGGTTCTAAACCACCTGGAGGAATGGTAACTATTGAAGGTGGAACATTTACAATGGGACAAGTTCAAGATGATGTGATGTTCGAGTGGAATACTACTCCTAAAAAAATGCACATCCGGTCATTCTATATGGATGAAGCAGAGGTAACAAATTCTGAGTATTCATTATTTATGCAATACACAAAAAGCATTTTCTCTCCATCTGATCCGAAATTTAAGCATATTTATACTTCTGTTTTGCCAGATACTCTTGTTTGGAGAAAAGGATTAGGAAATACCGATTTATTATCAGAAAACTATTTACGTCATCCGGCATATGCAGATTACCCTGTAGTTGGTGTTAGTTGGTTACAAGCAACTCAATATTGTAAATGGAGAACAAATGCTGTCAACCTTAAAATATTAATGGACAAAGGTGTTATTAAAAACATCTGGAAAATGGATTCTATTGATTTTAAAGGAAAAAACAACTTTGATACTGATGTATATTTAGACAATCCTTACGCTTTATTTGAAGGAGATTCTACAATTTATAAAAAAGGATTACCAAGAAATACAAAAAGAAAAAAAGGGGACCCAGCACCTGCAAAAGGAGCTTTTACAGGAAGACAAGTTACTTCTTCTGATGGAATTTTGGCTCAAAAATACCGTTTACCTACAGAGGTTGAATGGGAATATGCTGCGAAATCTATTATTGAGACTAGAGAGTATAATAATGTTAAAGGAAGAAAAAAATATGCTTGGGCCGGTAAATACACAAGAGATAAATCTAAAAGATATAAAGGAGATCAATTAGCTAACTTTAAACAATCTAAAGGAGACTATAGTGGGTTGCCTGGTTGGAGTAGTGATGGATCTGATATCCCTATTAAAATAAAATCGTATCCACCAAATGCTTTTGGCTTGTACGATATGTCTGGAAATGTTGCTGAATGGGTTGCTGATGTTTACAGATCTCATATTGACACTGAAGCTAATGACTTTAATTATTACAGGGGAAATACCTTTACTAAGAAGATGATTAATGAGGAAGGTAAAGTTGTAATTGTAGACGAAAATTCTGTTGAATATGACACATTAGAAAATGGTAAAATTATTCCGTTATATTTACCAGGTAGCATTAAGTATGTTCCTATTACAAAAGATGAGGCTTATATGAGAAGAAACTATTCTGTTGCCAATAACACAAACTTAGGTGATGGAGATATAAGCTCTTCACGATTTTATCAATCAGACTCACAACAGTTTGAAAGAGAACCCTCTATGTATAATTCTCCAAAAACTCCTAGAGAAGAAAAAGATAGTATTGGAAATATTGCAAAAATATATGACACAAAATCCCGTTCTACTTTAATTAGTGATAACTCAAGAGTATATAAAGGTGGTTCTTGGAGTGATAGAGCGTACTGGTTAGACCCTGCTCAAAGAAGACACCTACCTGAATATATGTCTACAAATTTCATCGGTTTTAGATGCGTTACTGATAGGGTTGGACCAATGACTTATAAAAAACGTACAGCGAGAAACGCTAGAAGATAATACTAGCTGAAATAAAAAATCAACCTCATTGTATCAATTTTACAATGAGGTTTTTTATATTTAAGAAATGAACCTGAAAGAATTATATACATTGTATTGTCAGCATTATTTAGTTGACACGGATACACGGAAAATTAGGAAGAACACTCTTTACTTTGCATTAAAAGGAGAAAATTTTAATGGAAATAAGTTTGCTGAAGAAGCACTTAAAAAAGGAGCACATTATAGTATCGTTGATGAAAAGGAATATGTGACCTCTTCAAAAATCATTCTTGTTGACGACGTTCTTAGTACATTACAAAAACTAGCATCACATCATAAAGAAATTATAAATGTTCCAGTTATTGGTTTAACTGGTAGTAATGGAAAAACGACAACAAAAGAGTTAATTAACTCCGTTCTTTCTACCCAATATAAAACGACAGCTACCCTAGGTAATTTAAACAACCACATCGGTGTTCCACTAACTTTATTATCAATGACACCTACCACTGAAATAGGCATCGTTGAAATGGGCGCAAATCATCCTAAAGAGATTGCCTTTTTATGTACTATCGCTACACCAGATTTTGGATATATTACCAATTTTGGAAAAGCACATCTTGAAGGTTTTGGCAGTATTGAAGGAGTCATTGAAGCAAAATCTGAATTATATACATACCTAAAAGAAAACAAGAAAACTGTTTTCGTGAATCATGATGATGAAATTCAAGTTCGTAAAACAACCGAAATGAAAACGGCTTTTTTTGATACTTCGATTGCCCTTTTGGAAGCGAACCCGTATGTAAAAGTAACCATTAAAAATGAAGTTATTTCTACCAATTTAATTGGAGCTTATAATTACAGCAACATATCTGCAGCAATTACCATTGGAACGTTTTTTAATATAGGTCCTAAAAACATTAAAAACTCTTTAGAGCGCTATATCCCAACAAATAATAGATCTCAAATAATCACTACTAAAAATAGCAATACGCTTGTTCTAGACGCTTACAATGCAAATCCAACAAGCATGAAAGCTGCATTAGATAGTTTTAGTATGATTAATTCAATACATAAAATTGTGATACTTGGAGACATGTTTGAACTAGGTTCAGAAAGCGAAAAAGAACATCAGTTTATTTCTGATTATTGTACTGAATTAAACTTCACAAATGTACTATTAGTTGGAAAATTATTCAACAAAACGACATCTAATCATTTAAAATTTGAAGTATTTGATGATTTAAAAAAGCATGTCACAAAAACTAAAATCAAGAAGCATCAACTATTGATAAAAGGATCTCGTGGTATGGCTTTAGAAAGAATTACAGAATCTTTATAAATTAATTTTCTCTTTGTGATATTGCACCAAATTATCAATTGGTCTTTGAATAACATCTGTAATTTTTAAATCATGTTTTGCTGCCACTTTATCCAAAAGATCTCTAAAATAAAAAGCAATAGAACCAATAAAGTAAATTGGGGTGCTCGCGTCTTTCTGGAACGGCAAAATTCGATATTGAAAGAAAGATTGAAATCCTTTTTTAATGACTCTCTTAATATACTTCTCGCTTTTAAACTCGAACATGAACTTCGCAAAGCTTGCTAAATACATGTTTGGATTTGGCTGTCTATATAGATTATACTTTATCACATCTACTTCTAAGTCAAATTGAGCTGCAAATTTTTCTGTAATTGCTTTCGGCATTTTTTTATAAAAGAAATCTCTTAATAATATTTTTCCGAAATAATTCCCAGAAGCCTCATCCATAACAGTAAAACCTAAAGAAGGACTCGTTACTTCTAGTATTTCACCATTAAAGTAACAACTATTAGAGCCCGTTCCCAAAATACAAACGATCCCTTCAGTATCCCCAGAAGAAGCATAAACTGCTGCTAATAAATCTTCAGAAATAGTGACTTCTGCATTTATGAAGATAGATTTTAAAATGTTTTTTAATATTTCAATCGGTTTTGGTGTTCCACAGCCTGCACCATAAAAATGGATTTCCTTGACAGTTTCTTTAACTTGCATTAACTGAAACATATTGATGATTCTATTTCTCAATTCGGCATCAGAAACAACAGCAGGGTTCAACCCTAAAGTTCTAGTTCTAAAAACTTCTTCTTTATTATTATCTAAAGCAATCCAATCTGCTTTTGTAGAACCTCCATCTGCAATTAAAATCATAATATATGTTTAAATTTTATCAAATGTATTATATCAAAATTGAATAAACAATGTTAATTTAAACTACATCGTTTTCGAATAGAATAAATGTAAACTATTCCAATTAAAATTCTAAAATTTGCATGCATAAAGGATAGAAATGCTCTTTGATTATAAATGAAGCCCTGTTTAAAAATCATTTATAAGGATATAAGCACGTCTTGAAAGGTATAATAATGATTTTTAAAAATATTACAAATAAAAAAAGCCAGGTTGTTTGTTTCAATTGAATTTACACTCCTTTACTCCTCACAATATGGTAAAAGCACTCGGAAGATACCCGTAAAGCTACTAAACGAAAACAAGTGTGTTTTTATTGATCGTGACGCACTTCATAACACTGATTTAGAAGTACCTAAATAAATAGATGCAGAAAAATATAATTTCTAGTGTATTAGAAAATAATTTAACCTTTAAATAAAAAAACTAACTCACAATAGTTGTGTCTAACTTTTCATAAACCGAATTATTAGAAATATATTCAGGTACAATTTCCTTAATAATGCGTACGGAGTTCTTATTATCAATTTTCTTATTCATATCACATAATCTATCAATTAACAACAATGTGTTTTCAATATGTAAGTCCTCTGTTTTTGCTATCATAATCTTTTCATGATAGGTTGGAATTGTGTTTTCTCCACAAGTTAATAACTCTTCGAATAGTTTTTCTCCAGGTCTTAGCCCAGTAATTTCAATATCAATATCCTCAGGGTACTTATAACCAGAAAGATGAATCATTTTCTTTGCTACATCAAAAATCTTCATAGACTTTCCCATGTCAAATATATATATTTCACCTCCATCTCCCATTGTCCCAGCTTCTAGCACTAACCTACAAGCTTCAGGGATTGTCATAAAATATCGTGTAATATCTTTATGAGTAACCGTTAATGGGCCTCCTTTTTCAAGTTGTTTTTTAAACAATGGAATAACAGATCCGTTAGCCCCTAATACATTCCCAAAACGAGTAATCGTAAACTTTGTTGTACTACTTTTTTTACTTAAACATGTGATATATTTTTCTGCAACACGTTTTGTTGCCCCCATAACATTAGTTGGGTTCACGGCTTTATCTGTAGACACCAATACAAATCTTTCAACATCATATTTCAATGATAAATCAGCAATGTTTTTTGTTCCCTGAACATTAATTTTAACAGCTTCATAGGGACTATCTTCCATTAATGGAACATGCTTATAGGCTGCTGCATGAAATACTTTCTGTGGATTGAATTTTTTGAAAATGATTTCCATTCTCATTATATCCCTGACATCAGCGACTAAAGCAGTAAAATTAGTGATGCCTTTTTGAATTAGCTCTTGTTGTAATTCGTATAAATCTGATTCTGCTTGATCAACTAAAACTAAATGTTTGTGTTTGTACTTACTTAACTGCCTAGAAATCTCACTTCCAATTGAACCCGCGGCTCCTGTTACCAAAATGATTTTATTATTTACATCTCTTTGTATAATTGGGTTGTCAATAGATATAGGAGTTCTTTCTAATAAGTCTTCAATATTTACATCTCGAATTTGATTTACTTCAAAATCCCCATCTATCCGTGTAGTTAAATGTGGTGCTATTTTAACACGAATTTTAAACCTTGAAAAATAATCTGTTATTTCAAGTAACCTTGCTGGCTTTATATTTTGAATTGAAATGATAATTTCATTAATATCCTTTTTATTTATAAAGGCTTGAGTAACTTTCTCAAGACTATAAATCCGTATTCGATCAATTTTCTTATTAATTTTATTTCTATCATCATCAATAAAACCAATCACTTCAAAATTCCTCTTTGAATCTTTATTTAAAGCTCCATAGGTTATTATTCCTGAATCACCAGCTCCATAGATTAAGACATTTGTTACCTCACCTAATTCAGAGTTCATAATATCAAAAAAAAACTTAAAAACAAATCGACTTAATACCAATACAAAAACATTCACAAAGTAATGGATGATAATTATTGAAATTGGAATCGTAAACTCAGTGAACAATTCAAAATAACGATTTACAAATACAATAAAGAAGGTGATAACACTTAGTAATGTTAAGCCTATGAATACATTAAATACATCTCTAATACCTGTATGTCTAATAATTCCTTTATAAGAACCTACGACTAAAAAACATAGTAATGCCAAAGCAATAACAACAGGAATCTGGCTAATTAAATCAGTCGTTTTAAATTCAAAACTAGCATTAAAACGAATAAAATATGCTAAAATAAATGAGACGGAAACCGATACTAAATCTATCCCAAGAACTACCCATCTAGAAGTGTACCTGTTTAACCTCTTAAATAAAATTTCTCTAATCATCGTTGTTGTTAACACTGCAAATTTACAATAAATTCTTTGATTGAAATGAAGAAAAAATACTGTTAAAAATTTTAAAAATGTATTGATTTTTAGATTTCATACCTGTTCTGTTTTTTTTGAGTTAAAAAAGCATCCAAAAATGTCAGTTCAAGTGATTTTATAAAATAAGCTGTGAGTTTTTAAAAAATTGTATCGAGAACATCCCTAATACAATCTTTTTCAATACATTTTTGGTTTAAACCTACTTACTTTAAAAGCACATCTCTTTTTCGACTACCACAAACCCTAAAGCGAGCGAAAAAGAAGCCAACTAATTATTTTAACTTTCACAAACGTTTTTTTTATTAACGAACTAAGCTGTCAGTTCGAGTGATTTTATAAAATAGCGACGCGTTTTTAAAAAATTGTATCGAGAACATCTCTTTCTCTATTTTAGATTATTTTTATTACGCGACACCTCTTCCTTTTACCTAACGACACATCTCTTTATCGTAATTTTTATATACACCTGAGGTAATATTACGCATCCATTCATCATTTTCAAGATACCATTTAACCGTTTTTCAATTCCTTCTTCAAATTGTAAGGAGAGCTCCTTGCCTAATTATTAAATTGCATTAGTTTGTTAATCGATTTTTCAATCCTTTCTCTATCTGCATCCGTTAAATTAGAACCAGAAGGCAAACAAAGTCCGTTTTTGAACAACCTTTCTGCGGTGTTCCCTCCATAATAGACACAGTCATTAAAGACGGGTTGTAAATGCATGGCTTTCCATAATGGTCGCGATTCTATATTGTCTTTTTCTAATTGCAAACGTAGGTCTTCTCTTGTAAAACCAGTGACTTCTGAGTCAATTACAATACAGCTCAACCAATGATTTGAAAAATAATCTTGCGAAGGCTCTTTAAAGACGGTAATTCCATTAACATCTTTAAATAACTGTTGATAAAATTCATTATTTATTCTTCTTAACGCAATATGCTGACTCAACACTTCCATTTGAGCACGTCCAATACCTGCTAAGACAGTACTCATCCGGTAGTTATAGCCAATTTCAGAATGTTGGTAATGTGGAGCTTCATCTTTAGCTTGAGTTGCTAAAAAGATTGTTTTTTGCTTGTCTTCTTCATTTTTACAAACCAATGCACCACCACCTGAAGTAGTAATAATTTTATTACTATTAAAAGACAAAATTCCAAAATCTCCAAACGTCCCACATTTTTGTCCTTTATATGTTGAACCCAATGCTTCTGCAGCATCTTCAATCAATAGAATTTCATATTTTTTAGAGATAGCGACTATTTCATCAATTTTAGCGGGCATCCCATATAAATGGACTACGATAATTGCTTTTGGTTTTTTACCTTTAGAAATTTTACCTTTTATAGCTTCCTCTAATGCTATTGGACACATATTCCAATTAGCTGTTTCACTATCAATAAAGACAGGTTTTGCTCCTTGGTACGTAATAGGATTTGCTGAAGCAGAAAATGTAAACGTTTGACAAAATACTTCGTCATCTTGTACAACCCCAGAAAGAATTAAGGCTAAATGTATTGCAGCAGTTCCTGAGTTTAACGCTACTGCGAGGCTATTTTCTCCCAGGTAGTTTTCTAATGATTTTTCAAATTCTAAAATAGTATGTTCATCAGCACGCATAGTACTTAATGAAAATTCTGAAGTTGATTTAGAAAGAAATATTTTAGTATTCATCATCTTCTTTCAATTAAAATTTAAATCTTTAATTTCTTAAATAAATATATATAAAATAGCGTAAATATGGATGCTAATATTACGAAAACTAAAAATTGAGCTTGTAACTCAAAATGATATGTTTTATAAATGACACCATTTACTACCAACTGAACCCCTGAATATAAGATAGACACCTTTAAGTGAGACATTTTTTTAACATCTACCAGTTTTTCATATATATGATGTCTATGAGGCTTAAAAATATTTTCTTTTGTAAAAAACTTTCGATATAATAAAGTGTTCCCAGCGTCTGCCCCATACACAATAACGAAGAGTAATATTAAAGGTGAATTCAAGGTGTAGGAGAGATAAAAACCTATGAAAAAGATAAGCATTCCAATCGAAATACTCCCAATATCACCGGCAAAAAAAAGCGCTTTTTTCCTAAAATTATAAAAACAAAAAACGGCAATGGATATACATACATAGATCATTAATTCTGAATTAACAATTTGCTCGTTCATATTGACTACATACAAACCTGAAATCACAGCTAAACTATAAAAACCTGTCATCCCATTTATCCCATCCATGAAATTGAACATATTAACAATACCAATACCCACTATCAAATACATAACAAACATATAAATAGGATCGAAAGGCAAACCAACTTCATATAAAATTAAATACACCGCTATAAATTGAAATGGAAATCTAATTTTAGAACTTAAGGTATATATATCATCTAAAAAACTGACAACAGCAATTAAAAAAAGACCTAAAACAAAAAATGGATATTGATAGGCATTAAAAAAAAAGAATAGGAAGATTGCTTTTGAAAAAATAATCCCACCACCTCTTACCGTTATTTTTTCGTGAGAGCTGCGCTGATTAGGTTTGTCTATAATTTTAAATTTAATTGCTAATTTTAAATAAGTATAAGAGGCAATAACTAAAATGACAAGAATAACGATATATGTATACATATGTTATTTATATATAGCTTCATAATATGTTGCATAATCGCCAGAAGTTACATTATATAACCTATTTACTTTTTTATCTATTCCCTCTTCCTTACTATCAATAGCAATCCAATCTGCTTTAGTAGAACCTCCATCTGCAATTAAAATCATAGTAAACGTTTAAATTTCATCAAATATATCATAACAAAACTGAATAAACAACCCTCACACAAACTACATCCTTTTCGAATAGATTAAAACTATTCCTATTAAAGTTCTATAATTTGCTTACATAAAGGATAGAAATGCTCTTTGATTTCACATGAGGTTCAGTTTAAAAATCCTTTAAAAGGATATAATTTTCTCTTGACAAGGTTTAATAATGATTTTTAAAAAAAAGTAGATTGTTTGTTTCAGCTGATTTTACACTCCTTTACTCTTACAATATGGTAAAAGTGTTCAGAAGATAGCCGCAAAGCTACAAAACGAAAATAGATATGGTTTTGTTAATCGTGATGCACTTCGTAATAATTATTTAGAAGGACCTAAGTAAATAGATGCATAAAAATTAATTTCTAGCATATTAGAAAATAATTTAAACTTTAAATAAAAAAACTAACTCAGAATAGTTGTGTCTAACTTTTCATAAACCGAATTATTAGAAATATATTCAGGTACAATTTCTTTAATAATGCGTACGGAGTTCTTGTTATCAATTTTCTTATTCGTATCACATAATGTATCAACTAACAACAATGTGTTTTCAATATGTAAGTCCTCTGTTTTTGCTATCATAATCTTTTCATGATAGGTTGGAATTGTATTTTCTCCACAAGCTAATAACTCTTCGAATAGTTTTTCTCCAGGTCTTAATCCTGTAATTTCAATATCCTCATGGTACTTATAACCAGAAAGATGAATCATTTTCTT
Organism: Polaribacter sp.; assembly: GCA_047611925.1. Classification (GTDB taxonomy): domain Bacteria; phylum Bacteroidota; class Bacteroidia; order Flavobacteriales; family Flavobacteriaceae; genus Polaribacter. Next base: position 4,510 of record JBLFXB010000008.1, on the reverse strand, counting down.
CCCCATATCAAATATATAAATCTCACCTCCATCCCCATTGTAAGAGCTTCTATCACAAATTTACAATAAACTGTGCGTTTTTAAAAAACCGTATCGAGAACATCTCTAACACAATCTTTTTCAATACATTTTTGGTTTAAACCTACTTACTTTAAAAGCACATTTCTTTTTCGATTGCCCCAAGCCCTAAAGGGAGCGAAAAAGGAGTCAACTAATTATTTTAACTTTCACAAACGTTTTTTTTTATTAACGAACTACCCTGTCAGTTAGAGTGATTTTATAAAATAGCGACGCGTTTTTAAAAAATTGTATCGAGAACATCTCTAACACAATCTTTTTCAATATATTTTTGGTTTAAACCTACTTACTTTAAAAGCACATTTCTTTTTCGATTGCCCCAAGCCCTAAAGGGAGCGAAAAAGGAGTCAACTAATTATTTTAACTTTCACAAACGTTTTTTTTTATTAACGAACTAAGCTGTCAGTTCGAGTGATTTTATAAAATAGCGACGCGTTTTTAAAAAATTGTATCGAGAACATCTCTTTCTCTATTTTAGATTATTTTTATTACGCCACCTTCCTCTTACCTAACTATAACATTTCTTTATAGTAATTTTCATATGCACCTGAGGTAATATTGTGCATCCAATCAGTATTTTCAAGATACCATTTAACCGTTTTTTCAATTCCTTCTTCAAATTGTAAAGAAGGCTGCCAGCCTAATTCGTCCTTTAACTTCGAAGAATCAATTGCATAGCGTAAATCATGCCCTGCTCTATCGGTAACATAAGTAATTAATTTATCAGAAGTTCCTTCTTCTCTTCCAAGTAAGCGGTCTACTGTTTTAATCATTACTTTTATCAAGTCAATGTTTTTCCATTCATTAAATCCACCAATATTATAAGTATCGCCATGTTTTCCGTCATGAAAAATAACATCAATAGCTCTTGCGTGATCGTTTACAAACAACCAATCTCTCACATTTTCTCCTTTTCCATATACTGGTAGGGGTTTATTATTGACTATGTTATTGATAAATAGCGGAATGAGTTTCTCTGGAAACTGATACGAACCATAATTATTTGAGCAATTAGATAGTATTGTTGGCAAACCATAGGTGTCATGAAAGGCTCTCACAAAATGATCTGAAGAAGCTTTGGATGCAGAATACGGAGAATGCGGGTCATAGGCTGTTTCTTCTGTAAAAAAGCCTTTTTCACCGAGTGAACCATAGACTTCATCCGTAGAAACATGGTAAAATAACTTATTCTCAAAATTGGCATTCCAAAATGCTTTTGCTGATTGCAATAAACTGAGTGTTCCCATCACATTGGTTTGGGCAAATGAAAATGGATCTTCAATAGAACGATCTACATGCGACTCAGCTGCTAAGTGAATTACTGAATCTATGTTATACTCTTCAAAAATTTGTGATACTTTCTTTAAATCACAAATATCACATTTTACAAAAGTGTAATTCTCTTTATCTTCAACATCTTTTAAATTCTCTAAATTACCTGCATAGGTTAAGACATCCATATTAACAATGTTATATTCTGGATATTTATTAACTAGCAATCTCACAACATGAGATCCAATAAATCCAGCACCACCAGTAACTAAAATATTTTTCATATGTATGTTTTTTGTTTTAATCAACTCCTTTTTTTATTAATTAACTACCCTGTCAGTTCGAGTGATTTTATAAAATAAGCTAGACTTTTTTATAAAATTATATCGAGAACAACCATATTCTTTTTCGATTGCCCCAAACCCTAAAGGGAGCGAGAAAGGAGTCAACTAATTGTGTGTATTCCTATTATTTTTTAATCAATACTCAGATTTTATCCTTTTTTTAATTTTAGTGATTACACTTGAAACATTCGAAAAAACCTCCTCATTCGTAAATAGGATTACTTTTAATCCTTGTAATTCAATTGCATTTGTTCTTTCGATATCAAGTTCTTTTTGCTCACATGTTTGATGATAGTCACCATCAATTTCTATTACCATTTTTAATTTATGACAATAAAAATCGGCAATGTAAATATGCAGTGGATGTTGCCTTCTAATTTATTATTCCTCAACTCAAACCACATTATTTCTTCTGCTTTTATTGCGCGCTCTCTTAAATTTTTAGCATTAGAAAAAATCTTAGGACTAGCTCTTTTCCATATGTCATCAGGCTTAAAAGGATTATTTTTCATTTGATGAAATTATTTTTTTTTTATTTCTCTCTTTAGGGCCGGGGTTAAAAATCAAAAAAAAACACTAAAAGTGACAAAATTTATAAAAAAGGAGTTTCAAATTCACTAAAAAAAGACAAGTTTTTATCTTTTTCTGACAATTGGACTTCCTTTTCATTGAGTTGCCAATCAACTTTTAATTGAGGATCATTCCACATAATTCCACCTTCTTCTTTTGGTGCATAACAATTGTCTACCTTATATGCAAAAGTTGCGGTATCAGTCAAAACAACAAAACCATGCGCAAAACCTCTTGGCACAAATAATTGACGTTTATTTTCTCCAGATAATAGCACTGCAACATGTTGTCCATACGTTTTTGAGTTTTTTCTAATGTCTACCGCAATATCAAGAACTTCTCCTTCAATACACCTTACTAGTTTGGCTTGCTCAAAAGGTGGTCTTTGAAAATGAAGACCACGCAATACTCCCTTCGATGATTTCGACTCATTGTCTTGAATAAAAGTAATATTACCAATACTCTTTTCAAATTCAGCTTGATTATACGATTCTAAAAAATAACCTCTATTGTCTCCGAAAACTGAGGGTTCTATAATATAAACATCTGATATGTCTGTTTTAATAAACTTCATTTTATTACTTTGCTAATTTTAATAGATATTGCCCATAACCATTTTTCTTTAATGGCTCTGCTAATTTATTTAACTGCGCTTTGTCTATGTATTTCATATTGTAGGCTATTTCCTCTAAACATGCCACTTTTAACCCTTGTCTTTTTTCTATAGTTTCAATAAACTGCCCTGCTTCCATTAGTGAATCATGAGTGCCAGTATCTAACCATGCAAAACCTCTACCTAAGAGTTCAACTTTTAGATTTTTTTGTTTTAAATACTCTTGATTTATGGAGGTAATTTCCAACTCTCCTCTGTGGGATGGTTTTATTGTTTTTGCAATATCCACAACGTCGTTTGTATAAAAATACAATCCAACTACTGCAAAATTTGATTTAGGATAAGTAGGTTTTTCTTCGATAGAGATTACATTTCCTTTTTTATCATATTCTGCAACACCATAGCGTCCAGGATCATTTACATAATAGCCAAATACAGTTGATTTACCTTCAGATACATTATTTCTAGCATTTTGTAAAATTCCTGAAAAACCGTACCCATAAAAAATGTTATCTCCAAGCACCAAGCACACATCATCAGTTCCAATAAATTCGGCTCCAATAATAAAAGCTTGAGCCAGGCCATCTGGACTAGGTTGTTCTTTATAATGCAAGTTTAATCCAATTTCAGAACCGTCTCCTAATAATTTTTTAAAATTTGGCAAATCTTCGGGTGTAGAAATAATTAAAATCTCTTGTATTCCAGCTAACATCAATACTGATAATGGATAATATATCATTGGTTTGTCATATACCGGTAACAGCTGTTTAGAAACCCCTTTTGTAAGAGGATACAACCTCGTTCCACTTCCACCTGCTAATATAATTCCTTTCATCTTATTTTTTTTTCTTAAACTGTTTACTGCTTTTCAGTGGTCTCTCTGCTTTTTGAATCCAATATGCATCCTCACTTTTAAAACTATTTTATAGCGGAACTTATAAGATATAAAAGTAGTATTTTATTTTTACATGGCCACTTTTACATATCTGAAACCCTTTTCTTTTATGTGAAAAATAATTTTAGGTATTTAGCCTATATCCATAAGTAAGGGCGACCTATACTGCATACATAAAAGACCCCATTAGTGAACAATTAACAATGAAAATATGAGTAGTTGTCGAGAAAGAAAGAAAGAAAGAAAGAAAGAAAGAAAGAAAGAAAGCTGTGACTGTTGGAGTGGCAGACCCACTAGTTATTAAAATTTTAGAAAATGAATTTCCAAGAAAAGTATCTCAAGTGGTATTTAATAAACAGATTAAAGCACTTTGTAGAATGGAGAGAATTGATGAATTGGTGCCTGGATTTAAAAACAATCCGAAGACACGAAGGAAAGAAATAGTAAATGCTCCGAAATATGAGTTTGTAACCTCACATATTATGAGAAGATCTTTTGCGTCTAACTATTATGGTAAAATTGAAACACCGCTACTTATGAATATTACCGGGCATTCTAAAGAAAGTACTTTTCTGGCCTATATTGGGACGCATCAAAATAAAGATGCACTAGCAGATTTATTTATGCAACAGGCGGGAGTTATTTGGTAATTTTACTATTTTAATCCAAACTGAATTAGTTTTTCTTTGTGCCACTTTTTATCAGTTAAACGATTAAACAAAAAAACACGATACTCTT
>JBLFXB010000007.1:0-41531 GCA_047611925.1 Polaribacter sp. | reverse complement strand
AACCTGTTTTTTGGGATACATTATTTGTTTCTGGCGGAAGAAAAGACAAAATTTCTAAAGGAGATATTGCTGGTTTATTTTTAAAGCAAGGAAACCTTACCAAAGATCAATTAGGAATGATTGAGTTGAAGCAAGACTGTGCTTTTGTTGCAATTCCTGCTACAATTGCAAATGATTTGGTAGAAAAACTAAACAATACACGTTTAAAAAAGAAAAAGGTTAGAGTCACTAAAATTTAATTAGTGCTATTTAAGCGAGCCAGAATATCATTACAAAAAAACACTTTATGTCAATACAGTTTTCAGATTTAGGAGTTAATGCACAAATTCAACAAAGTTTAGTCGATCTAAAGATTTCTGTACCTACAGATATCCAACAGAAGACTATTCCTGTACTGCTAAATCAAAAAAAAGATGTAGTTGCATTGGCAAAAACTGGAACTGGTAAAACAGCAGCCTTTGGTTTGCCTTTAATACAACTAATAGATACTGAAAACGCAGACATTCAGGCAATTATATTAGCACCAACAAGAGAGTTGGGGCAACAGATATATAATAATTTGATTTCTTTTGCTGCTAACAGCTCAGAAATCTCAATTGCAGTTGTATGTGGTGGAATTCCTATTAAACCGCAAATAGAACGTTTACAATCAGAAACTCATATTGTGGTTGCAACTCCAGGACGTTTGGCAGATTTGATAAAACGCAACGCGATAGATGTAAAGAACATTTCGTATTTAGTTTTAGATGAAGCAGATGAAATGGTAAGTGCATTAAAAGAAGGGTTAGACAGTATTATTAAAGAGATTCCTAAAACTAGAAGAACGTTGCTATTTACTGCAACAATGCCAGGTGCAATTAAGCAAATGGTTCAGAATTATATGTCTAAAGAGGTCATTCAGATTGAAGCTGACATGACAACCGTTGGGCATCAAGGAATTGATCATCAATATGTGGTTGTAGAACCTATTGAGAAATTAGAGGTGTTATTGCATTTTTTAAATTCGAAAGAAGGAGAAAGAGGAATCATCTTTTGTAAAACAAAAGCAGCTGTTAATAAATTAGCAAAGAATCTTGCCATTAATAAATTTTCTTCAGGTGCCATTCACGGTAGCTTGTCACAAGGAATTCGTGATCGAATCATGGGGCAATTTAGAGAAGGGTATATTGATATTTTAGTGGCTACAGATTTAGCGGCTCGTGGAATTGATGTAAAAGAGATTTCATATGTTGTGAATTACCATTTACCAGATACCTATGATGCATATGTACACAGAAGTGGACGTACAGCTAGAGCAGGAGCGAAGGGGCTTTCTTTAACAATCTTACAACAAGAAGAAGTAGCTAATATTACTGGTTTTGAAAAAGAATTAGGCATTACTTTTAATCCGTTTAAAAAAGCAGATGCACAAAGCATTGAAGAGAACAATGGCTTGTTATGGGCTAAGAAAATCTTCAAAACAAAGCCTAATCGCACCATTTCAGAAGAATTCAGGAAAAAAGTAAGAACGGTATTTCATCATTTAACAAAAGAAGAATTGATCGAAAAAGTATTGGCAAATCATTTGGCACAAAATCAGTCGTCAAATCCGAAAACAGACAATAAGTCTAAAAACTAAAGTTTTATAAATTAACTATTGGCCCTAAAACAGCCCAAACATTGTTTGCTAGAATCTTTTGACCTTCAATTGTTGGATGGATACCATCTGCTTGGTTTAACCTAGGAATACCACCAACATCTTTCAATAAAAACGGAATCAAGTCCAATGTATTCTTTTTTGCCAATGCTGGAAAAATAGCTCTAAACTCAGTAATATAGTCTATCCCCATATTTGGAGGCAATTGCATACCAGCCAATATAATTTTAGTTGTTGGGTTTTTTGCCAACACAGCATCAATAATAGCCTGTAAATTTTCTTTTGTTTCTTTTAAAGGAACACCGCGCAAACCATCATTTGCACCTAATTCCAATACAAAAATGTCTATTTTTTGATTCAGCACCCAGTTAATTCTACTTTTTCCACCCGAAGTTGTTTCTCCACTCAATCCAGAATTAATAACAGTATAGTCTAAGGAAAGTGAATCTACTTTCGATTGAATAAGTGCAGGGAAAGCATCATTTACATCCTCTAAACCATAACCAGCAGTTAAACTATCACCGAAAAATAAAATTGTTTTGGAAGCTGTATTTTTTGTGATCTTAGTTTCAGTTTGGATTGGTGCAGTTTCAGTTATCTCGACTTTTTTAGAAGTGTCTGATCCACAAGAAAGTAAAAGTATTACCCATGAAAAATAACATAACTTTAAGAAAATCTTCTTTATACTATGATTAAAATTTGAAATCAATTGTTTATTTTTCAGTTTTAGCATTTCTTGGTGAAATTATATATTAAATGAGTACTATGACAAAGATATTAAAGATTCACGAATTAGAGAAAACATATACCAGTGGTTCAAAAAAATTAACAGTTTTATCAGATATTTCTTTTGATATTGAAAAGGGAAGTATCTTTTCTATTGTTGGACCTTCAGGAAGCGGAAAGACAACTTTACTTGGATTGTGTGCAGGTTTAGATCATCCTAGTGATGGTTCTATAGAGTTATGTGGAAGTAACCTCCAAGATTTAGATGAAGATGAACGCGCGCAATTACGCAATAAAGAAGTTGGATTTATATTTCAGAACTTCCAACTGCTACCAACACTTACTGCATTAGAAAATGTAATTGTACCCTTAGAGTTACAAGGTGAAAAAAATGCTACAAAAGTGGGGTTGAATTTGCTGAAAAAAGTAGGATTGACAGATCGTTCTCATCATTACCCATCACAATTATCAGGTGGAGAGCAGCAACGTGTTGCTTTAGCTAGAGCATTCTCAAACAAACCTTCTATTTTATTTGCCGATGAACCTACGGGGAATTTAGATGAAGAAACAGGCGAAAAGGTAATTCAATTACTTTTTGAATTGAATAAAGAAGCTGGAACTACGCTTGTTATCATTACACATGATTTAGATTTAGCGAATAGAACACAGCAAATATTAAGACTAAAAGGAGGGAAAATTATGTCAAACGAAAAAACATTGGCAATTTAATGAGCAATTCATCTTCAAAAACCCCAGTAAAGTGGCTATTTAAAATGGCTTGGCGAGATGGAAAAGCAAGCATCTCTAGATTGATGCTTTTTATGGCATCTATTATTTTAGGAATTGCTGCAGTTGTTTCTATTCAATTGTTTAGTGAAAATTTAAAAGACAATATTAAAAGTCAGTCGAAAGCTTTAATGGGAGCTGATTTTATAATTGACAGCCCGAAATTTCCCTCTGAAAAAGTACTATCGATTATAGATTCATTACAACCTTCAGCTTCAGAAGTTAATTTTGTTTCAATGGCTGCGTTTCCACAAAATGGCGGAACTAAATTAGTAAAAGTTCGTGCTATAGAAGGGAACTTTCCTCTTTATGGAACTTTAGACACCAAACCAAAAAGCGCAGCAACGAACTATCAGCAATTAGGTGGAGCAGTTGTAGATGCTACCCTAATGTTACAATACAATCTAAAACTTAGAGATTCTATTAAATTAGGAAAGCTAACATTTCCTATCATTGGAGCGTTAAAATCTATTCCAGGAAGTACTGCTATATCTACCTCAGTTGCACCAACGGTATTGATTCCTTTTCGCTTTCTAGACGAAACAGAATTGCTACAAATAGGTAGTAGAAAAGAGTACCAATACTTTTTTAAAGCTCCACCAAGAATGGATTTGGCGCTATTGGATAAAAAAATTGATCCTATTTTAGATGATGAAAATGCAGATTTAGACACACATACAAGTACTAGCGCTCGCTTAGGTAGAAATTATGAGAATGTGAGCAGGTTTTTAAACCTAGCAGCATTCATTGCGCTGTTGTTGGGTTGTGTTGGAATTGCGAGTTCTGTTCATATTTATATCAAAGAAAAATTGAAGAATGTAGCCGTACTAAAATGTCTAGGAGCTACGAGAAAGCAATCCTTTTTAATTTATCTACTGCAAATTGTTGGCATTGGTTTGATAGGTGGTCTTTTAGGTTCTACCATTGGCATTGGATTGCAATATGCATTTCCGTATATTTTGCAGGGGTTTTTACCATTTGATATCGAAATATCAATCACAGCACAGCCTTTAATCATAGGAATTACATTAGGGGTTTTAATGTCGGTGCTATTTGCACTGTTGCCATTATTAGGAACTTGGTATGTTTCCCCTTTGGAAGTATTAAGAGGAACAGATGAGAATTTGATAAAGCCCAGAAAAGCACGGCTTTTCACCTTAGCAGCCATCATACTTTTTATCTTTCTATTTTCATTTTGGTTATTGAAAGATGCATCAAACGGATTGGTATTTACAATCGGTATTTTGATAACGTTCGCCATCATGGCAGGAATTGCAAGCCTTTTTATGAAAATCATTAAAAGGTTTTTCCCAAGCAATTGGGGCTTTACAAAACGACAGAGTTTATTGAACTTATTTCGTCCAAACAACCAAACCATGGTATTGATTTTAGCCATAGGTTTAGGAACTTTTTTGATTAGTACTTTATACTTTACCAAAGATATTCTGTTAGCAAAAACATCCATTGAGAATACTTCAAAAACTGCGAACATCATTTTAATGGATGTGCAAAGCAATCAAAAAGATGCGGTCGTAAATACAATTCTTCCAAAAGACTTGGAGGTGATTGATAACATTCCTATTATAACGATGCGTATGCAACGCATCAAAGGAAAGCTTGTAAATGATCTTCGCAAAGACAGTACTTCAATGAGAAGGAGTCGGTGGATATTAAATCATGAATTTAGAGTCACCTATCGGAATTCATTAGTAGCTTCGGAAGAGCTTTTAGAGGGAACTTGGACAGTATCAATAGAGAAAGGGGAGCCTATTCCGATTTCTATAGCTGATAATATTGCAAGAGATACAGGTTTAAATATAGGGGACAAAGTAGTTTTTAATGTACAAGGAGTTTTAATGGAAACTACCATTGGAAGTATTCGAAAAGTAGACTGGGGGCAAATGCAACTTAATTTCTCGGTAGTGTTTCCAACAGGCGTATTAGAAGATGCTCCACAATTTAATGTGCTGACAACTTATGTACCCGATGAAGAGAGTTCTGCTGACTTGCAACGAGATTTGGTAAAAAGCTTTCCAAACATTTCAATATTAGATTTACGACAGATATATACTGTCATTGAAGACATCTTAAATAAAATTTCTTGGGTTATTAATTTCATGGCATTCTTTAGTATTCTTACTGGTATCATTGTGTTGATTGGTTCAGTTAGAAACAGTAAGTATCAACGAATAAAGGAAAGTGTATTACTAAGAACTTTAGGGGCAAAGAGCTCTCAAATTTTACAAATTACAGCGTTTGAATATGTGTATTTAGGAATGATAGGGAGTTTGGTTGGAGTTTTATTGTCGCTTGTTAGTAGTCAATTGTTAGCAACATTGCTATTCAAAGAGCCATTTATTCCATCAGCTGTACCATTTTTAGTGTTTCTTCCTGGAATTACACTGTTGGTTTTATTGATTGGTTTAAGCAATATTAGAAGTGTTTTAAAAAGTCCACCACTAGAAGTGTTGCGAAAAGAGGTGTAATTCGTTATTAAATTACAGAATATGACAGCAGTTCGTTGGCTTACGCCATACGATGTTAGAGTATAACTTTGTTAGGCAGTATAATTATACCTTAAGTTACTTAGGACTAGTTTTGCAATAATTTAAAAAAGCAGATGCACAAAGCATTGAAGAAAATAATGGATTGTTATGGGCAAAGAAAATATTTAAGACAAAACCAAATCGCACCATTTCAGAAGTGTTTAGAAAAAAGGTAAGAACGGTATTTCATCATTTAACAAAAGAAGAATTGATTGAAAAAGTACTGGCAAACCACTTAGCACAAAGCAATATTCCTGCTTCAAAAGTAGAGAACCCTAAAAATAAGAAGTAAGTATTTGTGAATCAGTATTGTAAAAATAATTAGGGTTGATATAAAAAAACAAAAAGAAGTGCATTAATGTTTTACTTGTTAGAAAATTAGTGCCATATTTGCATATTAATAAGTATTATAAATTAAATTACATTACAATGAGTAAAGGAACAGTAAAATTTTTCAATGAATCTAAAGGATTTGGATTCATCACTGAAGAAGGAGTTGATAAAGATCACTTCGTACACATCTCTGGATTAATAGATGAAATTCGTGAAGGTGACGAAGTTGAATTCGATCTACAAGAAGGAAACAAAGGTTTAAACGCCGTAAACGTAAAAGTTATCTAATTAGATACTTAATGTTTTTAAAAAGCCCATCAATTTATTGTTGGGCTTTTTTTATTGCCCATTACTAAAAGTAAATTCATTAAAAAGAGGTAATTTTGCACCCAGATAAAAATCAGACTTATGAAGCCTGTATGGTATCATAAGGGTATTACTGAAACATCCAACAATAAAAAAGAAGTAGTTTGATATGAGTGAAGAAAAATCGAATCTAGATATAACATCTTGTATCACCACACTACAGAAATTATTAGATGATACCAATCAACTTTTCGAAATCCCAGAAGCACAAAGAGTAGCCCTTTTTAAGGCTGCAGGTGAATTAACGAGACCGAATCGTACTGAATTTGAACGTCGAAGAAAAGATGCCAAAAAAGCTGCGAAACGTAAAATGATTGCAAAAGATACCCACGCAAGAAAATCAACAGGAATTCGTTCTGCACGTGAAGCTGCATTATTTGTAGCTCCAAAATTACTAGGAGCAGCTGCAATTTCTGAAGATACCTTAGAATTAGAATCCCCAAGAAATTGTTACGTTTGTAAAGCAGTATATACCAAATTGCATCATTTTTACGATACGATGTGTAAAGACTGTGGTGATTTAAATTATGCAAAACGTTTTCAAACTACGGATTTAAAGGATCAAGTAGCTGTAATTACAGGTTCTCGATTAAAAATCGGATATCATATTACATTAATGTTATTGCGTTCTGGCGCTACTGTTGTTGCTACCACACGTTTTCCTGCAGATTCTGCCATTCGTTTTTCTAAAGAAGAAGACTACAAAGATTGGAATGATCGTTTGCATATTCACGGACTTGATTTAAGACACATACCAAGTGTAGAGATTTTCTGTAATTATATAGAGCAAAAATACGATCGTTTAGATATATTAATTAATAATGCTGCACAAACAGTAAGAAGACCGTCAGGTTTTTATTTCCATTTGATGGAAAATGAAAAGTTACCAGTAGATAAACTTCCTAAATTGGCACAAACCTTATTAAAGGATCATAACAGTTGTTTAGACGAATTGACAAACTTAAGTGTGTCTACTTCAAGAACGAGTAAGAACAATGTATTGCCAGTAACTTGGCATGGTCCAGAACCTGGAATTGGGTTACGTAATTCAGCAGAATTATCTCAAATCCCGTATAGTTTTGACAATTCACTACAAACAGCAGAAGTATTTCCTGAAGGCGAATTAGATGCCGATTTACAACAAGTAGATTTAAGGAAAACCAATAGTTGGAGATTAAAATTAGGTGAAATTGAAACCACAGAAATGGTAGAAGTGCAACTAGTAAATGCTGTGGCACCTTTTGTTTTATGTAATCGCTTGTCTAATTTAATGAAGAAAGAGAACACGGGTAAAAAGCACATTATCAATGTTACAGCAATGGAAGGGAAGTTTCATCGATTTAAAAAAGTAGATAGACATCCACATACTAATATGGCAAAAGCAGCTTTGAATATGTTAACACATACATCTGCATCCACTTTTGCTAAATCAGGAATTTATATGAATGCTGTAGATACTGGTTGGGTAACCGATGAAGACCCAGCGGAATTATCTAAAAAGAAAGTCGCCATTCACGATTTTCAACCACCTTTAGATATTGTTGATGGTGCTGCAAGAGTAATGGATCCATTAATTGACGGAATTAACAACGGTAAACATTGGTGTGGAAAATTCTTGAAAGATTATTTCCCTATTGATTGGTAGGATAACGATTTCATAAAGCGACAATATTTACAGAAGGAATTCGTCTTTTTTTAGTAGTTTATTAAAATAAAATTAAAAATACCCCAATCATAATGCCTGCTAATGGGATTAATTTTTTACGTTTATTTTTTTCTTTAAAAACAAGACCACCTATTACCACGGCAATTAGTAGTTGACTTCTTTTTATAGCAGATAGCAGCATAATTAATGCCTCAGGATCTTGCAAGGCTTTAAAATAAAAATAATCGGCTGCTTGTAATAAAATTCCAACAGCAATAATTGTCCATCGCCAAGTAAATTTTTTTCGTTTTTTAGGATAGGGAAACCACAGTACAGCTAAAATGACCAGTAAAATTAACAGAGTGTACAAACAAAACCAAAATTGTAATGTTTGTGGGTTTAGTGTTAAATTCTGAATTAAGAACTTGTCATACAAACCACTAGAAGCCCCTAAGAATGTTGCACCAATAATGGCAAATATCCATTTATTCCTCTTAAAATTGATGCCTTCTTTTTTTCCTATTTTAGAATAGAGTACTACTGAAGAAATAATCAAAGAAAAACCAATCCACTGCAAAAAAGTAGGACGCTCTTGGTAGATTAGTATCGCACCGATAAAGGTAAAGAAAGGTCCTGCTGAACGTATTGGAGTAACGATGGTTATTGGTAAGTGCTTTAACGCTTGATATGCCAATACCCAAGATGCGGTCATAATCATTGATTTTATAAAAATAAAACCATGTGTTTCCCAAGGGATACTTGTAATATGAAAACCTATTTTTTTGGTGTATTCTGGAAAATATATAGACCCAATAAAAAAAGGTAGCAATACTAAAAACCCTGTACCAATTGTGCCCAAAAGCACAGGTAAAACCTCGTTTCCTTGCACTGCATGTTTCTTACATAAATTGTGTAATCCCAAAAAAAGTGCTGCCAATAATCCTAAATACATCCACATGGCGCGAATATAGTTTTTTAGAAGATGTTGGAATTATAAAACGTACTAATTTTTAAGTATTTTAATGAGAATCAATACAAGCAAAAACGGGAATGAGAACGTATTGATTTCAATAATTGATTGAATCAATTATTGAATATAAAAAAACCAATACTAAATTAGCCTACCTTTGTAAGGTTAATAGTTTAGAATGCTTTTTTTTAATCCTCCTTTGCTTTCTTTATTCTTTAATAGATGATTTCAGTCTTAATATTCTGATAAATCAAAAAGCTTCAATAAAAGAGCAAACGGATTTATGATTTATAAATAATTATAGATTTCTGTTTTTGAAGTAGTAAAAATCAACAAAAAAACAATACCGTTATCAATACTCCAAAATTTTCTAGAGACATAAAGGCTGACTTTTCAAAAACGTTAAGAAGTAGGGTGAACACCTATTTTAAAACCCATAAAAAGAGTCGAAATGCCAATTCAACAATGGTTGTGAAGACGGTAATTATGTTGTCTTTATTTTTTATACCATTAATAACACTTGCATCAGGGGCAGTTAGTTCTGTTTGGATGCTTTTTGCACTGTATATATTAAGTGGATTGGGAATGGCAGGAATAGGGATGGGCGTTATGCATGATGCGATTCATGGTTCGTATTCAAAAAACAAGAAAATAAATACTCTTTTAGGATATTCATTCAATCTTATTGGAGCAAATGCAACTGTGTGGAAAATACAGCACAATGTTTTACATCATACCTACACAAATATAGACCATGCAGACGATGATCTTAATGCGCCATTTTTCTTGAAATTCTCTCCACATGCAAAACATTATTGGGTACACCAGTTTCAACATATTTATATCTGGTTTTTTTATGGAATATCGACAATATCTTGGATTACCACAAAAGATTTTGTCCGCTTAAAGCGCTATAAAAACATGGGGTTTTTAAACGAAAAAAATGAATATAAAAAAGAACTTGTTAGCATGACAGCTTGGAAACTTTTTTATTATTCCTATGCGCTTGTACTTCCCATGATAATAGTGCCATTCTCTTGGGGTCTTATATTATTAGCGTTTATATGTATGCATTTTGTTACAGGACTTTTGGTGAGTATTGTTTTTCAGATAGCGCATATAATGCCAGACAATAAGTTTCCGTTGCCCGATAAGCAAGGTGTCATAAACGATAATTGGTATGGACATCAATTAGCGACGACCAGTAATTTCTCTCCCAAGAGCAATGTGCTATTTTGGCTTATAGGAGGTTTGAATTATCAAGTAGAGCATCATTTACTACCTGATGTTTGCCACGTACACTATAAAAGTCTAACAAAAATTGTTTCAGAAACAGCTCAAGAATTTGGGATGCCTTACCACGTTAAAAAATCTATGTTTCACGCGATAGTAGATCACACGAGAATGCTTCGTCAGTTAGGAAGGGAATAATGTGTATAAAATCCCTATGATTAATAGTTATTAATTATCGTTCTTTTTCATCCCAAATAATATCCTTGGTATTTTAAAAGGATAAATCAAGAATCGATATATAATTATAATTAACGGAAAAGAGGTTGCAACTAGCAATAGAATCTTTGATACAATACCCAATTCGAACTGAATGATATAATACCCCAATACAATGATGATTGTTTGGTGAAGTATATAGAAAGGGTAAATTGCTTCATTACACTTTTTAAGTAATGTACTCTTTTTATCAAACCAAACCTGACCATAACCAAGTAATGCAGTTACAAGTGTCCAACCAACTAGTCCACAAACTAAGTACCAGATATTCCATCTGCTACTTATAGAAAAATAAGGAGAAATGTATTCATTAGGCAAAAGGTAATAACTGTAGAATAAAATAAAACTTATTACGAAAGCGATAAGGTTGAACTTTCGATACGACTTAAGATGATTCCAGCTATTATTTGACGCAGTAAATAACATTCCAAAAACAAAAAAATAGCCATAATAAAAAGTAGAAGAGAGGTTTGCAATGTCTTTTGAATCACTCAGATATATCTTCTTTAAGAAAATGGTTATGACAATTAACGGAATTGCCCATAAAAAGACTCCATACTTTTTTGAAGTAATCGTATCAAGAAGAGCAATTAGTTTATTAGAATTAGAAGATTTTAAGAATAAAATAAATGGAATTAGAAACGCGGATAAAACAAAGAGGTTTTCAATAAACCATAAATGATTTACCTCAAAGAAAGAACCGCTTGTATAAACATCCCAATAGGAATTGAAATTTTTAATATGTTCAAAATATGTCTGTGGAGGAACAATAAATAGCACTCCAAAAATAAGCGGAATTATTAAACGTGTACTACGTTCTTTTAGAAACTGAACCCAAGTTCTTTTAGAAAAAGCAAACATGGTTCCTGTTCCGGAAATTAAAAATAATAAGGGCAATCTAAACTGTTCAAAAAACACCATAATGTCGTCAAGTACTTTACTTGATTCAGTATTCATTATATGAAATCCATCTCCATTAAATGGCATTCCAATATGGTGAAGATATACGGCTAGTATTGCAATTACACGCAACCAATCTAAATCATATCGACGTTTTTTTTCTATCATAACAATTATTTTTGTTTCGAGTGCAAACTTAAATACAAATTGTTGTGTATTTTTTTTTGAGTGATAAACAGCAAGCTAAAGTGACGAAATGCAACCCACGTCAGCTATAATGAAGCATAGATTCTATTGTATTTGGTAATGTTTGAACGAGATACAGGAATTGTATCCAAACAGTTTTTTAGTGTCAACTGATACCCTTGAGCATTTCCTGAAGTAGCTTTAATTGCATATAGGTTTACCAGATAAGAGCGATGTGTTTTAAAGATATTTGGAAAAGTATTTAATTGATCTTCCAATTCTTTAAGTGTCATTCTGATTAGTATTTTATGAATTCCTTCTGAAGAAGAAGTGAAAACTTCAATATAATTACTTTCTACTTTTGCAAAAAGAAACTCTTTAACCTGAAGTTTAAAATCTTCATTTGGTATGGAAGTTTTAATAGAAACAAGAGTATTCTTAAATTCTTTTGTCGGAATTATAGAAAGCTTTTTTAGACTAGACGTATGTTTGTTTATCAATCGTTCTAGATTTAGTGGCAATACAATTATTAACAAAAGAAATCCTACTAAAAATGTATTGCGAATTTCCTCCCAAAAATAGCGTAAAGCCCAATTGTTAGGGTTTACATATAGTATGTCACGGATTAAAAACCCAGCAATACCAACCAATAAAAGGAGTATTGATAGGTTTAGAAGTTCTTTTCCAAGAGTCCAATTTACATCACTTTTTATATACCTGTTTACAAAATTCAAATAGAGATACGCAATCGGAAAAGAAATAAATGCTTGAATTATGAGTATCCAAACAGAATTAATTTTATGTTCTGCTGTATTGACTTCGAAAGGTTCAAAAAAATAGGAGAAACTAAAACTTAAAAGTGAAATGAGCAATAACAACAAAACGATCCTTTGTTGGTTGCTATAATAATATGGATAAGGTTCTTTTAAATACCTTTCAAGTTGTCTTAGTTTTAATTTCATCTTGAAGGCTAAATTAGTTGTTTTATTCGACCTTATAACATTTTGAGAACAACAATACATACAGTAGGCTTATTTAGCGAATGAGCAGGATAGCGCTTAGGTATATTACGTTTTTTTAATAAACATGTCAAAATTTCATCAATCATGTTAATGAAACACTCATTTTCAGAAACGACGATAGGAGCGTAGTGAAATATGTGTAGAATGGTAAGATTATCTTTAGTTTCTTGTTTTGGTAAATACCCTTAAATAAAACTATTCTCTGTTATTTTTAAATATCGTGTTTACTTTATTAAAATGTATGGCGTTGCTCGTCTATTGAAGATGTGTTAAGCAAATGGTTAAATGTTTTTATGGTATTAAAATCGCGCGTAATTTCTTCAGATACAGCAATTCCAGAAATACCCGCTTCTAAGATGCTTGTAACATCTTCTGTAGTGATGCCTCCAACACCAATAATTGGTGTTTCTGTTTTTAACGCTTCTGTAATTGCAGTATATCCGTTTAAACCTAAAACTGTAGGTAAGCCGTCTTCAGTTGTAGTACTTCTAAAAGGACCTAAACCAATATAATCAAATTCTTCCTTAATTAGTGTTTCACAATCTTGTAAAGTATTTGCTGCACCACCAATAATTTGCCAAGTGTATAAATGTATTCTTGCTAGAGTAAGATTGGTATCTGTTTTCTCGAAGTATACACCATCTGCACGAACCTCTTTTGCGATTTTATAATGCTCGCTAACAATTAATCTGGTTTGAAAATGAGATGTGATTTCTCTCGCTTCTTTGGCCACCTTTAAAAACTTTTTTTCTGAAACATTTTCCAACCCTAATTGCACTAATTCAGTGCCAGATGCACAGGCTTTTTGGATGTTTTCCAGCTGTTCTTTTGGAGAGCTTCCCTGAGAGATATAATGTAGTTTAGGTATTGTCATGTCTTCGTTTTTTTCTTATTAAATATACATTTATCAATTGAAAATAAGAATAAATATATGACTCGCAATATACGAAGTTCAGTTTGCCGCTTCAAGAAAAATTAGAAGCATTGTCACTTTTTCTCAACACTTAAAGGGTTTCATAATGTTCCGTTTCTTTGATAAATGTATGGCAGAGCCTTAGTAAAAAGATTAGTAGTCCTTTTACACAAAACAACGACAAGAGTGAAGTGGTAATCTGTGTATAGGGTTTTATGCTGAAAACACACTATTTAGCTTCGTAGAGCGCTAGTTGTTTTTTCATTATTGGTCTAAACAAAAACGGAATATAAGAGAGTACAAGCATCGCTGGATACCCGTAAGGCAGATTTGGGCTGTGTTCTTTTGATTCTAATAAATGATATGGTTTTGCTCCCATATGATGATGATCTGAATGTCTTGTTAGTTCAAATAGCAATACTCTTCCTATAATATGGTCTGAATTCCAAGAATGTTTTGGTTTTACACGTTCATATCTTCCGTTCTCTTGCATTTTTCTACGCAAACCATAATGTGCAAAATAGTTTTGTGCCTCCAATATAGAAATACCATAAACGCTATTAATGAAGTAGATAAACATCACATTTAATCCAAAAACAGCATAGATTCCAAAAAGAAAAAGGATAGGTAATAGTGTATAGATAATCATAGGATTTAACAGTTTATTTTTACCTTTACCCTTAAGTCGCTGTGCTTCTAGCTTCCACGTTTTAAAATAGCCACCTATTTGAGAACGAAGTGCGAATAAATAAAAAATATCTCCTTCTTTTGCAGACGTGAAATCGGCTGGTGTTCCAATATCCCTGTGATGTCCACCATTATGATAGGGTATAAAATGATTTTGAATAGCTGTTAATAGCATTATGTGAGCTAAAATTCTCTTTACTGTATGCTCTGTTTTGTGTCCCAATTCATGACCAATATTAATTCCATTTACACCAAGAATAGTTCCCATCATTAAAATGCATGCAATTAATTCTGTAAGAGGCAATGCTGTGTTAGAAACAGTAATTAAAAACTCATAAACAATAAAAAGATGAAGAGGTACAGAAAGATACAGAACCAAATCAAAAAACACATCTTCCTTTGCTAGCTCTTTTTCTACTTTATTTAAATTATACGTATTTTTTGGAAGGATCTGTTCTAAAACAGGGACCAAAATGTATAAAATAAATAACCCTATATAAGCATAAATTCCCGTTGTGTTAAATGTAAGTAACCCTAAAAGTGGTATAATATAAGCAGCAAAGTATTTGAATTTCATCATAATATAAATATGGAATAAACCTATTTATGTAAATATAGTTCGATTGTTTTGAAACTGCAAATCTTTTGGTAGCGGCAGTATTATTCCGTTCTACAAGTATGTAGTAGCTGTAATAATCTAAAACACCAGTAGTTATAAACCTTTTGAGTCAGTGGGAAGGGCAATGTATTCATAAATACCAACTAAAATAATACAACATGAACAATATCATGTCTGAGAATATAACGACGCAATATGGTATAGAAAGAGAATGCTTCGGGGTATTTTACATTTCGATTTTGTGCATTATAAACTCCAGATAAAAGTAGCGGTTACTTAAACCTACAAATAGTATTATTTAGTACATATTCCTCTAAATAGCCACTATTTTAGAATGTTGCATAAAATAAGACTCAAAGCGTTTTAGAGTTGGATTCATTTTTTCTGAATATAGTACAAATTGACATTTATTAAGACTTTGAGTAATCGCCATCAAAGCAGTAAGTGGAGCGTTTTGGACTAAAAAATCTGCATCGTCGATACTAAATATCTGTAATTGAGTAGCATTTAAACCATTTAATGAAAACAATTTATTCATGGTTTTAGGTGTAGAAATAAGAATGTCAACACCATCAAATATTTCTGATTTTAGCATGTCAATATGAAGCTTTTCATCACATAAATAAACACGTATCGATTTATATCTAGTGTATTTAAAAAAGGCATCATATGTCTCCTGTGCTTTTTCTTTATTCTCTACTAAAACGATAGCTCTTGGAATATTTCCAACGGCCTCAAATTTTAATTTCTGCAAGGTAGTAAGTACTAGCGTAGTTGTTTTTCCACTATCTTTTGGCGCTGTACAATAGATGTTTGCACCACTTTTTATGACAGGAATACTCGCTTTCTGAAAAGGAGTTGGTATGGTTATTTCTTGAGACTCAAGCATCTCTTTTATATCTGAATGTAGTTTTTTAAAAGGCATAGGAAATAAAGAGCTGACCGTTATTAAAATATTTAGAATAATTATGGGCAAATATACTACTAAATGGGCGTAATTACTTTTTTGTGCAGGATATCATACTAAAATTACTCTATCGCAATAATATTCTTCTTAAACAATACTGTAGAAACCAAAGTCATTCCCAAACCAATAGCTGATAGAACTACCATCTTAGGAAGAATGTCTATCTAAGCTAATTGTCTTTCTGACAATACACTGCTAAACACCAATTGTAAAATAAATTTGCTACTTGAGTTTTGTTTAAGTATATTTACATTAAGATGAACATAACGTTTGGTGTTATGTAAATATTACTTAAATAATTAAATATGAAAATTTTTATTTTAAAATGGTATCCTATCATTCTAGCTTTTTTTTGTTTACTATATTCTGTTGGTTACGGACTATTAGGTATGACAGCTGAAGCTCAATATTCGGCACATTGGCCAGGCACAATATTATTATTTGCCATTGCAATTAGACAAAGACGAACAATATGAGCATAGGATTCTTTATAATTGGCGGAATAATATTTTCTCTATACATTGGATTAACTGTTTGGAATGTTTTGATCTCAAGCAAGAAATCTAAACAAGAAAACTATCCAAGTCAAAAGTAAATAGTCTTATTTACTTTCATTGCTAAAGTAATGCGGTATTTTGATCCATTACTTTTCAAACTCATAGTCCTGCTTTTAAAAAAACAAAAATTATTAAGACATTAAGACATGAAAAATATTCGCTAAATTAGTTTTACCGAATTTTTTTTTGTTTAAGTTAAAACTTCTGAGTGAATTGAAATTGCACTCATCTTGAGCAATTATAGATAGAAAGGTTTCTCTATTACTTCTTTCATACAAATGATAGTATTCACCGATGATAGGTTCAAATGTGAATTTTGCACTGTATGCTAATTTGTTATACTCAAACTCATGTATTAATTGATGATACTGCTCCTTTAATTCTTTAAATTTTGTTTGAACTTTGTGATTTAATTTAGTAATACTTCGATTTCTCCATGCAATTGTATCTGCTGGCTTAATAATTTCAGGAGCACCAACATTTGTAGCATAAGGCTTTAGAAACGCATCTTATCTCTTAGTGTCTAAATTATATACAACGTTATCTGGCTTCTTTAAATTCTCCATCTGTTAAGTTAATTTTTCTATCTTTTTCATAATTTCTTCAGCATCATAAACTTTTTGATCACTTAGTTTTCTGTTACTTGTAGAAAGGCTATGTGCCTCTTTTGTACGTTTTTGATATTGCTCGTATAACTTTTCTCTTTGTGACTTATTTTTAAATATTCCAAACATATCTGTAAGTATTTACTATAGTTGATAGTCTAATTAGTGACTAAGATAATTTTGTAGTTCAACAATTTTATGCGGTTCGTTAAATATCCCTCCATAATAAGAGGTAACTGTTGCTGAAGTATCATCTTTAACTCCGCGCGATGAAACACACAAATGCTTTGCATCGATAATAACAGCAACATCTTCGGTTTCTAAAATGGTTTTCAATTCTATGGCAATCTGATTCGTTAAACGCTCTTGTACTTGTGGACGTTTAGCATAATATTGTACAATCCGATTCAATTTAGAAAGTCCAATAACTTTACCAGATGATACGTAAGCAATATGAGCTTTACCAATTATTGGCACAAAATGATGCTCACAATTAGAATAAAAAGTAATGTTCTTTTCAACCAACATTTGGTTGTATTTATAGGAATTGTCAAAAAGAGCAACCTTCGGTTTATTCTTTGGATTTAATCCTGAGAAAATTTCCTCAATATACATTTTAGCAACTCTATTTGGCGTTCCTTTTAACGAATCATCTGTTAAATCAAGGCCCATTACATCCATTATTTGCGCAAACAATTCAGAGATTTTCTCTTTTTTCTCTACATCAGATATTGCAAAGGCATTTGCTTTCATAGGGGTTTTCAAACCTGTATATAGGTGGTCGTCACCAATTTCTTCTTCAGAAAAATCAGCGTACACAGCCTCTTTAGTATGGGTATTCAACATAGTTTCTTGCTGTTTCATAAAGTTTAATTTTTAATTCTAGTCCTGTACTTAATTCTGGTTTTAGAAGATCGTAAATAACCTTAGCGATGTTTTCTGCTGTCGGATTCAAAGTTTTAAATTCTTGTGTGTCTAAGTTTAAGTTCTTATGATCAAACCGATCTAATACTTTCTCTTTAATAAGGTCTGAAAGAATTTTTATATCAATCACATAACCACTTTCTAGATCACAAAAGCCAATAACTTTAACTTCTATATCGTAATTATGACCATGGTAATTAGGGTTGTTGCATTTGCCAAAAATTTTACGGTTTTTTTCAGCACTCCAATCATTGTTATGCAATCTATGTGCAGCGTTGAAGTGTTCGCATCGTATTATAGCAGTTTTATTCATTTCTATAATTCTTCTAAATCGTTTTAATAAAATATAATTACATAAATATACTATTTTTGTTTAACTTTTAATCACATTTATTAAACAATATTTTAACTTTATTTGAATTAATTGAAAAAGTTAAAATATATTTGTTTAGGTTAGTACTTAAATTAGCCAAAAAAACATAACAGGTTAGGATGTCGAAACTACCAAGTACACATAAGTTTATTGATCTCTCAGATTATGGAAGACCGATTGCACGTTTAATAGCCAATTTATTAAAAGATACTTCAATTACCCCCATACACGTAACTATTTGGTTTGTAATTGCTGGATTGATAGCTATCTATTGCATGCTTTTCAACCATTTATGGTTTGCTGCATTTTTCTTAATATTAAAATCTATTTTAGATGCTGCTGATGGTGAGTTAGCAAGATTAAAAAACACGCCTTCTTATACAGGTCGCTATCTTGATTCTGTTTCGGATATAATTCTAAATTTATTAGTTTTTATGGCATTATGGTATACAACCGACGCCCATTTTATCTATACTTTTATTGCTTTCTTGGGAATTCAATTACAAGGAACCTTATATAATTATTACTATGTTATTCTCAGAAATAATTTAAATGGTGATACCACGAGTAGAGTATTCGAACACGATATTCCAATAGCTTTAAAAGGAGAAACACAAGAAAGTGTAAACGTACTATTTGCTTTGTATAAATTTTTTTATGGTACTTTTGATAAAGTAATTCACAGACTAGATCCTAGTGCATATAAGAGCAAACTATTTCCGAATCTCTTTATGTCAGCAATCTCAATTTTTGGCTTAGGGTTTCAACTTTTAATAATAAGTGCCATGCTGGTTTTGGGCTATAAAGATGCGATTATTTCATTCTTCATATGGTATACATTGTTGATTTTTATCTTTATTGGAATAAGGAAATTACTATAAAACTTTCTTTAAAAAGGTAATACTCCTTATGCGACAGCATAATTATTTTTAAAAAGAAATCGAGCGTTTTTGGCAAGAGGAATTTTACATAATGTCGAATTATAGCTACAATTGTTTTTAAAAGCTGCGAATCAAACATTATAATAGTTTAAAGACCCAAGTTCCAATTATTCTTATGGAATAGAATGCTTATGGGATATTTAACGTAATATCATTATAGCTTACAAATGGATAAACCACTCTTAATAACAAAACAATACAATCGTACTATAATGTTCTGCGTTATGTAACTTGAGCTTTGGTTAAAAGCAGGACAGAACGTTAAGAAAAGGTCTGGTAGACCTTTTTAGTGAATGGGCCAGCCGGCGCTTTGGAATACTAAAGTTTCTTTAAAAATGTAATGGAATACGCTTTTTACGTAACGACGATAGAAGAGAAGTGTAATGTGTATGGAATGGTTTATCAATATTTAAAAGTATCTACTAGTTTATTATTATTATTAATTCCTTCTTTGAATAGTAAAGAGTATAAATAAAAGAAGCTATTATATGTTGTTTTAAAGAATTGATTGAGTATCAATTTTAAAATACCTAATAATAAAACATTAAAAAAAGGATTAATTGAAGTTCTATAGTTAACAAGTGTATAGATTATTTAAAATTGATTATCCAGTGGATGATTGGTTTTAAATACATTCCTTTAAATAATTTTATACTCTTGTGGCAAGGAGCAGCCCGTAAACACACTCATTAAACACCTAGGTGTACACGTAATTATGGGCAAATATCTTCATTTTATTATTTGCCTAGCGATCACGGCATAGCCAAAATTACAACCCATTAATTGAACCTCATTACGGGTTTCCTTATTCGCAAAAAAAATAGAGTCTTCCTTCCTATGTTTAGGAGAAAGACTCTATTAATATATAATGTAATTAAATAGATTACCTTACTCACAAGCCCAAGCTCGAGATAGAAGTGACTCTATAACGACACCTATGCATCAATCTTACCCCTTAAGGTGTTTATGATGTTCCAGCGTTGTTGTTCTAGCTGTGTTTTTTACTTAGTATCTATTTCGTTAGAACATATGCTACACTTCCAGAAAAAGTTCCATTTCTACCAGCATTAGTCCAAGTACCGGTCAGAGTAGTAACGATTGTAAAATTATCTACACTTAGTGTACCAACGCTTGTATAAGTCATTGATCCAATATAACCATTGTTGTTAACAGGTTCAGTATACGTATTAGAACTGAATAAACCATTAACAGAATATATTTTTCCGTCAATCAGTAAATCATTCTCCCCAGATTTTGAAATGTTTATGGTTGTTGCCCCATTAATAGTTTCAGTTCCCTCAATTGAGCCGTTCTCTAATCTATTTATACTCCCGTCAGCGACCACATTCCACGTGCCAACAAATTGGTCTCTTGAATCAGTTTCATATTCTTCGGCTGATCCTCCTGATGTGCAAGAATTCATGGACATTCCTAATGACAACATCCCGATAATTACAATTAAAAAACTTTTTTTCATAACTTTACTTATTTATAAACGTATACCTACTTCGATTTTTTAGGTCTCATTCGGCTTATTCCGACCTTATTAAATTGTTGTCTTAATCTCTATTTAACTGATTAATACGTTTTTTTATTTTTTCTTCAATTTTTTTCAATATTTTCCTTTCAAATTCGCTTTTGTATTTCTAGAGGATTTGTCATTTTATATTTTTAAAGCCTTTGCTCCCATCACATCTGCGTATCTTTCTAACCCTGCGTCATCATTTATATTCAACTTACCCTTCATTTACATGGTAGGTTTTACCCTGCCTTCTTTTTGCTAAACAAAATGTTATCCGGGTTTATATTCCCGATAAAAGGAACTTTTGGGTATTTTATCAATTTTTAGTGCTAATGTAATAAAATTATAGGTAGTTACACTTCCGAAAATGTAGTTAAGACACATAGTAATAAAAACAGGTATTTATACCTAGTGCATATATATTCGAAGCCTACTAAAAAAATAGGAGGGCAGTGTTAACCTAATTAATTGATCTTAAGACTATAAAATAACAATTCAAACAGTTAAAAAATGATAAATAGAAGTAAAGGAGTGTTTTAAGGTCGTGAATAATAGTTTCACAGCACATTGCTTCGGGATTTTTTTTAAAACAAAATTAATTATATGAGCAAAACAACAATTCCGGAAATGAAAAAAACCAAATTACCCTACTCAAATGTTTGATAATTTACACTTTGAAGATTCTTTAGAATTTATTGACCATCTACTTTTTTTAAATGAACTTTTAATAAACGACGATATTAAAGAAATGAAATACACTTCTTTAAAATGACCTTTAACGAACAATTAGAGCACTTTGGTTCTTTTTTTTACATTAATATTTGTATTATAATGTACCGCGTTATGTTACTTTTCTTTGGTAAAAGTGAAAATTTATTACATCATTTTCTTTATTTTTTTTCTTCTCAAATGTTTCTTCTGCAATGTTAATTAAATCGAGTTTACGAGATTCATGAACTCCTCTAAAACAATATTAACCTTGTGAATAAACACTCTTTATACGAAACGACGACAGAAGCGAGGTGGGAATGTGTATGGAATGGGAATTGTTGTTTAAATATTAATTAATAGTTCCTAATTTTGGAGTGTTCTATGAATATTGTATATTACACCAATAGTATGATTATTTAAACAATTTATTATGTCAACAATAAGAAAAACAATCACATTTACAGGAAAACAAGATAAATGGATAAAGTCTCAAATTACAACAGGAGAATACACAAATGACAGTGAATATCTTCGTGATTTAGTAAGAAGAGATCAAGCAAAAAACGCTAAATTTTCAGCACTTAAAGCTGCTATAACAGAAGGAATGAATAGTGGTCTTAGTGATAAGACTGTTCCAGATATAATGAAAGAAGTTGAAGAACGTATGCGAGCAGATGGGCGTTTATAAAATATCTCAAAAGGCTGAAATAGATCTTGCAAAAATCTATGAATACGGAATTGAAACATTTGGTGTGAAGCACGCAAAAAGTTATTTAATTGGAATTCATGAGGTTTTTGAAATATTAACAGATAATCTAAACTTAGGACGTGATGCATCAGAATTTATGTTATTACTAAAACGATTTTCTTATAAATCTCATACTGTTTTTTATTTGGCTACAGATATTGATATTTTGATTGTTCGTGTATTAAACCAAAGTATGGATTATGAGAATAATTTATAACTATAGTTTTTTGTCTACATAATTACAATAAAACACAAACTTTATAGTTTAAAGCAATTTTACATAATGTACCGCGTTATGTAACTTGAGCTTTGGTTAAAAGCAAGGCAGAGCTTTAAGAGTTAGTCCAGTGGGCTAATTTAGCGAATGAGCCAGTCGGCGCATTGGCATACTACAGTTTCTTGAAAAAATTTAATCTAAAAGCTTCTTCTGGCAATGTTAATGAAATCGAAGGATGAGATTAAGCGAAAGCCAAACTCATTCAAGATTCACCAGCTCCTATTTATCAAATAGGAAGTGGAGCGAGTAAACACTTTTTATGCGACGACGTAGGAGGGAAGGCATAATGTGTGTGAAATGGAATATAGTTTTTATAAAAAACACTTAAACCTCTTATCTTACGTTCCTGTACTTTTCCTTTCACTATTTAAAAGTATTTCGTTGCTTTGCCTAAGAATGGATATCAAAAGAAAAAATAATAGTAATACTAGTATATCTCTTTATTGGAAATGTCAATTAATAGGATGGAGTATCGTTTCAGTTTATTGGGCTTATACAGTATATACAAGAGATAATTACGGCATTTTTTATACGTTGTTAAATTATGTATTAGACATTTCTATAGGAATATTTTTAACACATATGTACAGACGATTTGCCTTAAAAGCAAAATGGAGTAGTTTACCCATAAAAAAATTACTAACCCGTTTAGTACCTGCTATAATTTTACTAGCTGTTCTATATGTATTAATAAACAATTTAAAATGGTATGCGTACTGGACTTTTATTGCAGGCGAGGGTAAAAATTTCTTTGAAGCCATCATTTACTGGGATCCAATTTTACTTACAGGACTTCGACTAATGTCTATTTGGATATTGGCGTATCACTTGTATCATTACTATCAAAAAGAAGTTGTTACGGCTAAAGAAAATGCTCAATTATCTTTAATAGCTAAACAAGCTCAATTAGATAATTTATCGGCTCAATTAAATCCACATTTCTTATTCAACTCCTTAAACTCTATTAAATCATTGGTAATCGAAAATCCTAACGTTGCAAGAAGAGCAATTGATTTATTATCAGATTTATTGCGGTCATCTTTGTACGAAAAAGACAAAGATTTAATACCTATTAATGAAGAATTATCTTTAGTGAAAGATTATATAGAGTTAGAAAAGATGCGTTTTGAAGAACGACTTCAACTGAAAACTAATATTGATGAGGGAGTAATTAATTATAAAATCCCTACGTTAAGTATTCAGTTGTTAGTAGAAAATGCAATTAAACATGGAATCGACTTAAATGTTGGAGGTGGCGCTGTTTTCTTGAATGTTAAAAAGAAGGATAGCAATATTTATATTACAGTTGAGAATCCTGGAGTAATTAATCAAAATAAAAGTGTTGGATTAGGTTTAAAAAATTTAAAAAAACGCCTAGAAATTCAATATAAAGGTAAGGCTAGTTTTAGTTTAACAGAGAATGAAAATGACCATGTCTGTGCTGAAATAATAATTCCAATCTATACAGACGATGAAAACATATAA
Source organism: Polaribacter sp. (assembly GCA_047611925.1). GTDB lineage: Bacteria > Bacteroidota > Bacteroidia > Flavobacteriales > Flavobacteriaceae > Polaribacter. Next base: position 17,577 of record JBLFXB010000007.1, on the reverse strand, counting down.
AACCATAATCATTGATGACGAGCGTTTAGCAAGAGAAGAAGTAAAACGCGCATTAGTAAAACATCAAGAGTTTGAAATTATTGGAGAAGCGAGTCATGTGGATGAGGCCATTACTTTAATTGAAGCATTAAAGCCAGATATTTTGTTTTTAGATATTCATATGCCAGGTAAATCTGGGTTTGATTTATTGGAAGAATTAACAAATGTACCAGATGTGGTTTTTACTACTGCTTATGATCAATATGCGGTAAAAGCTTTTGAAATGAATGCGTTGGATTATTTAGTAAAACCTTTAAGAGATGAACGTTTTTCTAAAACTATTGAAAAGGTAAAAATAGAATTATCTAAAAGGATAACATTAGAGCCGACAACTTTTCCAATGCATCAAAAGATATTTATAAAAGATGGTGAGAATTGTCATTTTATTCCACTAACGGATATTCATTTTATTGAGTCTCTAGAAAATTATGCACGCCTTTATTTTGGCTCAGATAAAGCGATGATTAAACGTTCTTTAAATTTATTAGCAGAGAAATTAGATCCTAAAGTATTTTTTCGTGTTAATAGAAGTCAAATGATTAACATACATTACATAAAAGAAATTCACCCCTATTTCAATAATAAATTGCAAATAATATTAACTACAGGAGATAAAGTAGAAGTATCTAGTCGTCAATCAGTAAAATTTAAAGATTGGAATAGCTTGTAGAAATACAAACATTTTTTAATAAAATGAATAGTTTTCATAATTAAGAAATTAAATTTCACGCTCATAAACTTATTCTTACGCTGCTGTACTTTTGCTTTTGGTAACCATAAATTTTATCTTTTTTTGCTGTATAAATAACAAATTAATTCATTAATTATGAACAAAACAATATGTAAACTTTTAATCTTGTTAGTATTATCTGTAGCGATTTATTCATGTTCGCAAGAATCAACAGTACAAAAATCACGTATTGTAAAAGAAAAGGGAATCAGTTATTTGGTTCAAGATAGTATTTTAATAGATGTAAGAGATGGATCCAAAATCCATGCAATAGTAGTTCGAAATTCAAAAATCACAAAACCAACTGCAGCCATTTTATTTCACACTATCTATGCAAGTAAAACGGATATAAACATAGCGAAACAAGCAGCGGATAGAGGATATGTAGGAATCGTTTCGTACACAAGAGGAAAAGGATTAAGTCCAAATAAAATTGTTCCTTATGAACATGAACCAACAGATGTTTATGATGTAATTGATTGGATCAGTAAACAGGCTTGGAATAACCAAGAAGTGGGAATGTATGGAGGTAGTTATAGTGGTTTTGTCCAATGGGCTTCTATGAAAGATAAAGTGCATCCGGCTTTAAAAACAATTGTGCCTTCAGTTGCTGTTGCACCTGGAATTGCAGAGCCTATGGAAAACGGTATTTATCAAAACTTTCATTATCCATGGCCACATTATGTAAGTAATAATAAATACTTAGATACCACTTTGTATTACAATAATAAACGCTGGAATGCTTTGAATATGAAATGGTATGAAAAAGGAGTCGCTTATCAAGCCATGGACAGTTTAGATGGCTTAGCAAATAAGAAATTTAATAAAGAACTATTACATCCAACATACGATGCATATTGGAAAAGCATGATTCCCTATAAGGAGGATTTTTCTCATATCAACATTCCAATATTAAACACAACGGGTTATTATGATGGAGGGCAAATCGGTTCTTTATATTATTTAAAAGAACACTACAAATACAACAGTAATGCAGAACATTACTTGTTAATTGGACCTTATACACATTTCGGAGCTCAAAGGATTCCTGAAAAAAAAATACTTGGTTATGAAATTGATAAGGTTGCTCAAATTAGTATAACAGATGTCATTTTTGATTGGTTTGATTATATTTTTAAGGAAGCTAAAAAACCTACAATTCTTAAGGATAAAATTAATTATCAAATTATGGGTAGCAATACTTGGGGACATGCACCATCATTTGACAAAACTGCCAACGATACACTTACCTATTATTTTAGTAAAATGCGTTCAAAAGTAAAGTTTAAATCAACTTATGATTCAGGGAATTTAGGTGTAAACGAACATTTTACGTTAGCTAAAGAAGCTAATTATAACAATTATTTAGAGCAGAAAATTGATTTTTCTGATAGAGGGAAATATACTTGGAATGCCAGCGGAGGACGGAATATAGTATCAGAATCTATAACTATTGGTGAAGGGTTTTCTTTTGCAACAGAAGTATTTAAAGAAGATTTGGAATTAAGTGGTTCTTTTCATGGAGCGCTTCAAATAGCAATTAATAAAAAAGATTTTGATTGTAATATTTTATGGTACGAGCAAACTACAGATGGCAAATTTCATAGTTTATCATTGCCATTTGTTGGTAGAGCGAGTCTTTCAAAAAATATTGAAAAAAGGGAGCTGCTAACTCCAAATACAAAAACAAGTTTTCCTTTTACGAATGTGCGAATGACAAGTAAAAAAATTAAAAAAGGAAGCAGACTAGTAATTGTTATTAATGGATTAAAACACCCCTTTGCACAAATCAATTATGGTTCAGGTAAAGATGTTAGTACAGAAACTGTTAAGAGCGACGCTAAAGAACCTCTAATTATCAAATGGTTTTCTGATAGTTTTATTAAAATTCCTATAAAGAGATAATCTGAAAAGAAATTCAAATAATGAGCAGCATCAAGCACAAAGTTTGATGCTGTTTTTGAAATCTATGAAGTTGAAATTTATATTTATAAACTTATTTTAGCGTCCCTGTGCTTTTTCTTTTTACCTATTTAAAAATTTCATTGCTTTATATCACAAAAGATATGTATGGTTCAATTAAAGGAATAAATAGTTTAATGACCTAATTTTCAATTATTCTTATGTAAACGAATGCTTATGGGATATTTAACATAATACTACATTATAGCTATCATTTTTTTTATAAATAGAAAGATTGTACTAAACATCATAATTTCTCCAACGTGCCATCTTTGTTATAAATAGCTCCATCCACAGGATAAACCTATTTATAAAATGTACTATAATGTGCTGCGTTATGTAAATGAGCTTTGGTAAAAGCAGGACAGAACGTTAAGAAAAGGTCTGGTAGACCTTTTTAGTGAATGGGCCAGCCGGCGCTTTGGAATACTACAGTTTCTTAAAAAAAATTATTCTAAAAAGTTTCTTCTACAATGTTAATAGAACACTTTTTATGCGAGCCTGTATCGAGCGTAGTCGAGATGACGTAGGAGGGAAGCGTAATGTGCGTGTAATGACTAATTAATGTTTGAATTCTTGATCTAATCAAATACTTTATTTTAGCCATAGAGGATATATAACAAGCCCTATTGGTGATTTTATAAATAAAGCTAAATAGTATAAATGGAAGTAAATTATTTCTTTTGATTTTTCACATAACTAAAACCAATCTTGAAATAACCATAATCAATTATATAATCTTTGAACATGTATTTTGTTTAACTATATTTATAGAATAACAAACAAAACATAATGCTATGGAATTAATAAACGAAGCAATAGAGTTTGAGAATGCAAAAATGAGCCATATGTCTACAAGTGATAGAGTGGTTGCATCTAGAGAAGCAAAGCGTATAATACTAGCCTTGAACGAGATTTATAAAAAGTCTAAGGACACCGGTTTAATGGATATAATGAAGCGTTTAACTGCAAAGAAGAAAAAAATTGAAAAACGTTTAAAAGGAAGACCTGAACCAGCTTTTTAGATTATGGAATTAAATGTATTAGGTACAGAATTACAGCCGTGTTGTACAGATCATTCAACAGGATATTTTAGAGATGGGTATTGCAGAACAATGTATCAAGATACAGGTACTCACATTGTTTGTGCAATTATGACCTCCGAATTCTTAAATTACACTAAATTAAAAGGAAACGATTTAATTACGCCAATACCACAATGGAAATTCCCAGGACTTGTAGCTGGCTCTAAATGGTGTTTGTGCATATCTCGATGGTTACAAGCAGAAAAAGCAGGTGTTGCACCTCCAATTGTTCTTGAAAGTACACTCCAAAAAGTATTAGAGTATACTTCTTTAGAACTTATAAAACGATACGAAGCTATTTTCTGATTTTACTCAATTAAAATTTATGCTTGTAAAGAATCCATATTTTTTCTATAAAGTTGCTGATAGTTTCAATAATCAGTTTAAAAGGGTGTAATTTTGGTTTTAATAATAGTATTTTATTTAAAAAATAGCTGAGCTATTCGAAACTGATATTAATTAACTGTAATTTGAAAACACTACATACTATTTTAATCATTTTCTCAGCAATGTCTTTTTTATTTTATGGATACGGTTGTTTGTTTTCTAATAAAATGAAGCAAGAGTTTCTTCGTTTTAAATTTAGTAAAACACAACGAAAAATAACAGGAGTTTTACAAATAGTTGCTGGGTTTTCTCTGATTTTTAGCTTCATAAGCCCTCTAATAGGAGTTATAGCAAGTGCTGGACTAACCATCCAAATGCTATTAGGTTTTATGGTAAGACTGAAGATTAAAGACTCAATTATGCTATGCTTACCATCATTTATCTTTATGATTTTTAATGGCTATCTGTTTGTGTACTTCCTAAATATTTACCTTTAATTTATTGAATCAGAGCAACTATTAAGGATAATGATAAAAATATAAATGCAGGTAAAGACTTTTTAATTGGGTCGCCTATTTTTATATGCATTAATATTGCTCCAAGCATTAGAAATGCAATACCAAATGCCGATGGTATTTCTAATTGGCTATAGTATATCGATATCAAAAGACCTAATGAGAACAGTACTTTTAAGGCACCAACAATATACATCGACCATTCAGGCAAACCATAAACTTTAAATTCTTCTTTCATATTATCTGCATTATTTCCTCTCCAAACTGTAGATTTTTTGATGCGAAATAACCATACATTTATAATACTTATGGCAATTACAATTTTGATTGTATTAATTAGATATTCCATTAAGTTATTTTTTAAAGTAGATATTGTTTTAATTAATTTAAGTAAGTTAGTCAAATTATACTCCAGAATCTATGGTTTGTACAATATTTAAAGCTGCTCTTTCTCCAGAAATCATTGCAGCATTCAATGAACCATTTAGTTGTGTATCTCCAGCAAGAAAAACACGGTTAGTTAATCCCGTTTCCGAGGGAAGCATTTCATACTGTAATCCATCTAGCTTTGGTAATGCTTGTATTATCTCGTAATGTTTTATAAAAGTATACGAATCTATACCACAATAGTGTTGTAATTCTTTTTGAACACGCATTTTTAATGCTTCTTGAGATAAACCATGCTCTTTCACAACTGTAACAGATAATAACTCTTTTTTACCTACTGATTTTGATGAAATACTAGTGTGGTAGAATATGTTATTAATAAGCGCATCACCATCTGCTATAAGTCCAATAAGCGGTTTTGTAATAGTTCTGGTATTGGTTTCAAAATATAGCGTATCACAAGATTTCCATTCAATCTCTTGGTTTTTTAGATTTGTGACAAGTTTGCTAGCTTCAGTGGCAATAATTGTAAAGTCACTTTCTAGTTCAGTTCCATCTTCCAGTATTATTTTTCGATCCTTTACAGACTTAACTTTTGTGTTAAACTGAAATGTAGCTAGTTTCAAATTAGCTTTTAATTGCTTTGGAATCGCTTCAATACCAGCTTTAGGCAATGTAGCATAACCTTCTCCAAACATTTTGTAAACAAACTCAAACATTCTGCTAGATGTTTCTAGATTAGGTTCTAAAAATATACCGCTAAAAAAAGGCTTAAAGAATTGAGAAATCATTTCTTCAGATAAACCAAAATCTAATAAATACTGAAGTGTCGTTTTTTCAGTTTTAGCGAAGATTTCATTGAGTGTTGTTTTCTTTAAAAGGGTATTCAGTTTCAATATTTTTAATTTATCTGAAAACGTTCCTATACCAGAAAATAAGGTTGGAAAAAGTAAAGATATATTCCTTAATGGATCTCCAATAGTTTTTTGGTTACCGTTACTGAAAATAGTTGCTCCAGGAAGAAAATACTGTAATTCCAAAACTTCAAAATTTAAATATTTTTGAGCACTTGGATAGGTAGTAAGCAATACTTGAAACCCGTGATCTAACTGATAACCATCTACAATGTCAGTTTTAACTCTTCCACCAACACGATCTGTCGCTTCAATTATAACTGGTTTGTAACCATTATCTTCTAAAACTTTTGAAGCTATTAGTCCGCTTACTCCAGCACCTATAATATGTATTTTATACTCTTTTTTATTCATAAGAAATTGATTAATAATAAATAAAAATTCTTTAGCTAGTTTAAGTTTTTTCTATTGGTTTTTTATTTTATGAATCATAATAAGAAAGATTTAAATAATCATTTTTTATATCAATCATTTTATCAATAAATTTTTTGTTAGTACTGTAATTCTTGTTTTTTAAAAATTGGATAAAGTTTCCATTGGCATGAATGCTAAAAAATTGAGAGTTGTAAATAACCAATCTATAGTAAGGTATAATCCAAGAGAAACGCTCTAATTTTCTTGTATAATGTACAACAACACCTTTTGGGCGAAGCTCTATATTACCGTAATCTATTTCTCCAAACTTTAATTTTCCAAGATCTAATTTTGGGCTTTTTGAGTTAATAATTAATCTGCTTGAGCCAATCCCTCCTTGCTTTATTCGTTCTATAAAGCTAAACGATTTTCCTACGAGCAATAGACTTTGTTGGTTATAATCTTCATTTTTATAGGTTGTATTAAATACCATTTTTTTTATTTAGAAAGTTAAACTTTGTATATATTTTTCAGCATTTGAAATATGTATTAATTTTTTTTCTTGTGGCATTTTATCAAACATAGAAATCAACATTCCTAATCTAGGGTTTTTCTTAAAGAAACTGCGATGTGTATCCATAAATCTCCAAAAAAGACCATCCCAAACGGCTTGCCATTCGCCTTTCTTATAATTGCTCATCTTCATTAAATAATTACTACCACTTATATATGGTTTTGAAGCCATTAATCCGCCATCTGCAAACTGACTCATTCCATAAACATTTGGCACCATTACCCAATCATAGCTATCTATAAAGAGTTCCATAAACCAACGGTATACTTCGTCTGGATCAAATTCACAAAGCATCATAAAATTACCTAAGACCATTAAGCGTTCAATATGATGACAATAACCTGTTTCTAATATTTTTTTAATGGTTTGATCTATTGGGTATATTCCTGTTGTTCCATCATAAAACGATTTGGGAATTTTTTTTGTGAACCCCCAAAAATTATGTGTACGTTCATCACTTCCTCTGCTTTCATATATACCACGTATAAACTCGCGCCAACCTATTATTTGACGCACAAAACCTTCTAATGAATTAATAGGTACATTATTCTCTTTCGCGAAAGTGACACTTTGCTCAATAATAGCTGTTGGTGTAATTAAACCTACGTTTAGCATAGGTGTTAATACACTATGATTTAGTATTGAATTCTCAGCCAAAATAGCATCTTCATAAGTACCAAATTCTAAAAAACGTTGTTCTAAAAACTCCTGAAACCATTGCTTACTGGTTTTAAAATTTGTTGGATATAAAGAGTTCTCGGTTAGTTGCCCAATATTTTTTGAGAAGTTTTGTTCTACATATTCACTAGCATCTTTGTAAAAGGAATCAACGTCTGGAAACTGAATGGCTGGTGGTATCTTTTTTGATGGATATTTTTTTCTATTTTCAGTATCAAAAGTCCATTTTCCACCAGTTGGCTTTCCGTCTGAATCAATAAGGATATTCCTTTTATTTCTTTGATCTGTGTAAAAAGAAGTTTGATGGTATTTTTTTTTATCACTTCGGAAAAAAGGCTGTAAATCTTCTTTAGTATTTAAGAATAATGGCGAATCAAAGACAGTTCTTTCAACAAATTCAGCAATACAACCTTTCTCAATTCTTTTCTGAAGCCAATTATCAACAGGATCTATATAGTTAATATTCGTAATGCCTTTCGATTTTAAAAACGGAATTAATTCTCGGATATCTGAAATAGTATCTATTGATTCTACATAAGCAACTTCAATATTTTTAGAAACTACAAAAGCTTCGTAATGTTTCATTGTAGCTCTATGGTAGGCTATTTTCTGTTTGTGAAAGTTGAATTGCCTAAAAAATAAAAATTCTTCAATAATATATACAGGAAAGCCATTCTCTAAAAGTGGAGACGATTCAAAAAGTTGATGCGGAAAAACTAGGTTTATTTTTTTCATTTATGCTTTATTTCTTCTACAACGTTCACTACAATATTTCACTTCTTCCAATTCTTTTTCCATTTTTTACGCCAAGTAAAAGGTCTGTTACAGACCAAGCATATTTTTTTAGGTAAATGTGCTTTCTTCATCGTCTTTTATTTACATGCGTTGCTAAAATTCTATTTTTTTCAGCGGTAACTGCTGGATGCTTTTTATGTCCCCAGATTTTATCTCTAGCCATTTTAGCACTTGCTTTAAGGTCTACTATTGGCGATGGATAATCTACACCAATGGTAACACCACAAAAAGTTTGCTCCATAGCGCTCATTGTCCAAGGTTCGTGAATATACCTTTCTGGAACATTCTCTAGTTCAGGAATCCATTTTTTAATGAATAGACCTTTAGGATCGTGTTCTTCTGAATTTTTTACAGGATTATAAAGTCGTACGGTGTTAATGCCTGTGGTTCCTGCCTGCATTTGAAATTGTGGATAATGAATACCAGGTTCATAATCTAAAAACTGACGTGCTAAATGATACACACCATCTCGCCAATCTTGATCTAAATTTAAGGTTAAAAAAGAAACAACCATGGCACGCATTCTAAAATTAATCCATCCGGTTTGGTCAACAGCACGCATACAGGCATCTATTAGAGGATAACCTGTTTGTCCTGTTTTCCAAGCTTTAATATATGTGTCGTTCTTTTTGTGCTCTAACAGTTCATAACCTTTATTGATACATAACGTTTCATAAATACATTCTACTTCAAACTTTTGGATGAAATGACAATGCCAATGCAATCGTGTTAGCATTCCAGAAAATGCACGATTGTTTGCACTTCCATTTGGATGTGTACCTACAAACTGAAAGACTTGCTTGATGCTTATATTTCCCCAAGCAAAATAAGGAGACAATCTACTGCAAGCGATTCTACTTTCTGTAGGTTTAGAAATATGTGTATGATAATTAAAGCCTCTTTTTTGAGCGAAAGACTTAAGATAACGCCACCCATTTTCTTCTCCTGCAGGTTGATATTTTTTAGGATAGTTTTCTAATTTAGAAACTAATTCTGAAGGTAATAAATATGAATGTTCTAGTGTATTTAGTTCTGAAACTGAATAGTTGTTTTTTATAATAGGTGCGTGCATTGTAGCGTGCCATCTCTTATTCCAAGTATCTCTGTTTTTAAGTCCTCTTATAATACCATCGCGTTGGCTTTCTTTCCAAACAATGTTACTTTTAATACATAATTGTTTGATTTGTTTGTCACGTTTCCAAGTGGTTTTTGTACCACTTTCCTGATAGCTAAAAAGTTGTTGGATATTATAATTTATATTAAGAAAATTAAAGCTCTCAATGGCTTCTCCATAAAATACATCAACACAACGATTATATTTTTTTAAGCGGTTATTAAGTGATTTTATAGAGTGATATACAAACTGTAAATGCCTAGGACTTGTATCTGGATATTCAATAATGTTGGGTTCGAAAAGGTATATAATAATATATGGAATACCAGCTTGATCTGCTTTATGCAAAGGTTCGTGATCTTGTAATCTAAGGTCACGTTTTAACCAAACGATATTTATAACTTTTTGATTCAAAATATGATTTCCTTTTTACATTTTTTCCAGAAAGCAAAGAAAGAAGGGTAGTAACCTTTAACAGAAAACAACCAATCTCTTTGTTCTTCAATACCTTTATAATGATTATTTAAAGGATGCTCTTTGTAATAAATACGCTCTAAATTATGTGTAGTTGTTAGTTCATTAAATTCACCTACAAATATTTGAATATTTTCTATGTTTTTTGCAAGACCAACTATAAAGTCAATAGACTTTTGAGATACTGGATAATTTTTAAAATGTGATGGCTCTAATAAAAGAATACGATTTGCAGACAATTGCTTTTTCCAGAGAGGATCTAAATTATAAAAATTGTAAATAAGCGTTGTGAGCTTTGTGTTTATCTCTATATCTCTTCCCTTTGGAAGTGGTGTTCTTAATTCTAATATTTCTGAAAGAAATAAGCTTTCTGGTATTGGTAAGCTTTCAAAATCATCATAAGACACATCGACAAACGTATCTGTTTGATTGCTATAACAAAAGTTATTAATGTTCTCTTGATTTGCGTAATACTTTTTATTACTATTTGCGCCAGCAACCCATTGCCAGCTTAATGCATTGCTAGCCCAATCTGCATCGAGCAGATGATAATACATCCATTGAGCAGGCATTTTCCAATGGTTTTGGCCTACATTACACGCAATAGATGCAATGTACATTCGCAAGTGATTGTGTAAATATCCAGTTTTGTAAAATTGATTAATAGCAGTATCTATAACATCTATTCCTGTTTTAGCCCTATTGATAACTGCGGAAATTCCATTAGTTACAACTGGTTCTTGAATATGCTTTAAGTCTTGGTTTATACCTTCTCCCTTCGATACCCAAACCTGTTGCCAGTAATCTCGCCAAGCTAGTTCTTGAATGAAATTTAATATAGGACTTGGATGAAAATTACGCTTTAATAATTCTTGGTAGACAAATTTTGTAGAAATAACACCACGAGAAATATAAGGCGATAAATAACTTACCGCACCATCTATATAATTTCTAGACTTGCCATAACCAACAGGATCTATAGTTGCTATTCTCTCTAATATAGCATCATATTCTGTTGGAAAATGCAATTTTGTATTTGTATCATTTTGCATTAACGTTTGCTAATTTTATTACCAGAAATAGCCCGTTGTCTGGTACATTTAAAACGCGTAATATCTTGGCTTCGTTTCTTTAAGTGTTTTGTGCTTACTGCGCTATTTACACGTTTTCTCCAACGTTTAAAACTAGATTCTTTAAGGTTGCCACGCATTAATTTAATAACCTCTTTTTCTGAAATGCCAAACTGAAATGTTATCGCTTCAAAAGGTGTTCTATCTTCCCAAGCCATTTCTATAATACGGTCTAGTTGTCTTTCTGTAAAATCATTTTCTTGTATAATATTTAAACTACTTTTTCCCATATTTGATCTGCGTTTAAATAGAAACTTCCTAATGAATTAAAATTGCATTCGTTTGGTGCAATAATGGATAAAAAATTATCGCCATTATCACGCACGTACAAATGATAATGTTGACCTATTATAGGCTCAAAAGTGAATTTTGCATCGTGTATTAATCTATTATCTTCAAACTCCTGCATTAACTGCTCATATTGTTCTTTGATTTCTTTAAATTTAGTTTGAACTTTATGGTTTAGTTTATTAACGCTTCTGTTCTTCCAAGCAACAGTATCTGTAGTTGTAATAACTGGAGCGCCAACACTTGTTGCATATGGTTTTAAGTAAGCGTCGTACTTTTGAGTCTCAGTATTATAAACGACATTATCAGGTTTCTTTTCTTTAGCCATTTGTTACTTTAACTTATCTAATTGTTTCATAATCTCTTCAGCTTCATAAACCTTTTGGTCACTTAGTTTTCTGTTTGTTGAAGACAAACTATGTGCTTCTTTAGTCAGTTTTTGATATTGCTCGTACAACTTGTCTTTTTCTGATTTCTTTTTAAATAATCCAAACATAATAGTAGATCTTAAGTGGTATTTTTATTAATAAAGATATGGTATAAAGATACAAAACGTTTAACTTATAATCGTTATTGTTAAACAAAAAAAATTCATCACTAAATGAAATGGATTTTCTGCTATTAACCAACCAATCATAAATCTAGTAGTTTATGGTATAACTACTATATCGATAGCATGAATAACTTCCATTAGAAGCATCTACATCAGCTGTAACTACTCTTGATTTATTTCCTTTAGTATCTGTGAGTATAACATTAGCACCACTTAATGAAGCTGTTAAAACTCCTCCTTGAACTGTTGTGATTTTATATTCTCCATTGTTAGCTTTTATAGCTTTTACAACATCTGCTGCCATAAATTTTCCAGAGACTATTACATAATAGAGAATTATAGCTACACAATAATAAATACAACTACGAAGCCACAATTAGCTTGACATAATTACTATCGATATATGTCTAAAGACGTTATATCTGTAATTATGTCAAATATCGCCCAAAAGCGCTATTATACTAATTGTTATAAAATGTTCTATAATGTTATGCGTTATGTAACTTAAGCTTTGGTGAAATCGAAAGTTATTACTAGATTTTCATATTTCCAGATACCTAAGTTAAAATTATAACAAGGTTTCTAACTTCTCAAAAAATCTTTTTACGTCCTCTAATTTTATAGGCTTTATGATGTAATCAGAAATTTCACTTATTTCACTTGCTCTCTCGATATCGATAGGATTAACTGAAGAACTCCACATAAAGATGTTTACCTTTTTTTTAATATCAGCTTTTATGGTTGCATATTCTTCCATAAACTCCCATCCATCCATGATTGGCATATTGAGATCAAGAAAAATAACATCTGGTATATTTTCATTAATCGATTTATTATCAGCAAGGTATTGAATGGCTTTTTCTCCATCCGAAAAAGTAATAACCCTTTCTGCTTGTTTATTATAATTAATAACCCTCGTTAACGTGAATTGATATATTTTATCATCATCTATTATACCAATCAAAGGTCGTTTTCTTATCATGATCTGTTTTTCTTTAAAACTATTTTGAAAGTTGTTCCTTTATCTACCTCACTTTCTACAGTTATAGAACCACCTATTGCTTCTATTTGGGTCTTAGTCATAAAAAGCCCAACTCCCTTAGAATCTGGATGCCTATGGAATGTATTATTTAGTCCAAAAAGTTTATGCCCATGTTTTTGTAAATCTATTCCTAATCCATTGTCTTTAGCAATAAACATTACTTCATTATTATTAATCTCTGTGCTGAAATGAATCTTAGCAATACGATCAGGTGAACTATATCTAATGGAATTAGACAAGAGGTTTAGCATAATACTTTCCATGTAAAGTATTGGATATTCGATATTAGGGGACTCAGAAAAGTTTGAGGTTACTACTGCTTTTGAATCCAATATTTGATTGTCTAAAATCTCTAGTGTTTTATGAAAAATGAAATCAAAAATAATAGGATCATGTTTAATGCCTATATTCCCTTGTATTTTTACCGACTCAATTAATTCACTCAATGTTTCATTAAGATGACTTATAACTATTTCTACTTTAGAGAAAAGCATGCCCTTGTCTTCTAAATCTGTACTTTCTTTATATAAATCCTTTAATGCCATAAGGTTACTAACAGGTGCTCTTAAATTATGAGATGCGATATGCGCAAAACTTGAAAGCTGCCTATTCTTGTTTTCTAAATGCAGGTTGAATTCCTCTAATTGTGATTTTTGTTTCAAAATTAATTCGGCACGACTGAGTAATTCTTTATTTATATCTATCAATTCATTAGAAAGGTCATTTGCCTTTCTTTTAGCTATTAAAAGTTCATGTTCATATTTTTTCCTTTGAGAAATATTGAATACTGCAGACTGAGTAAACAAGTGAATTCCCTCTTTATCTTTAACTTCCACTGAGTTAATGAGAACAGGGAATTTAATACCCTCTTTTTTTATAAAATTGAAATTTATTTCTTCTATTGTTCCTTTTAACTTTAATGCTGGGGAAAAAACGTTTTCAAAATATATTTTACCGCCCTGAGACAGAAAATCTGTAAACTTTTTTTTGCCTATTACTTCTTCTCGAGTATAGTTCGTTAGATCTAAAAACCTATTATTGGAATCAATAATAGTACCATCAGGTAATGAACAAAAATAGCCACTAGGAAAGTTGTTGTAAAGTTCTTTATAATCTATATTGTAAATCATTAGTTGTTCTGGTTTTGTGACCAACTATATTAAATGTTTTTTCATAGCCTCAATCGTTTGACTAGGTGCACTAAGGTGTGGACAGTGGCCCGTTGTTTCTAACACTTCAAGTTTACTATTAGATATATTATCATGTACAAACTGTCCTACTTTGATAGATGCAATAGCGTCAGTTTTAGATTGTATTATAAGAGTATCAGTAGTGAGCTTTTTAAGATCACTTCTATTATCTCCCAGAAAAGTTACTCTTGCAAAATGTCTAGCTATTTTAGGATTATTTTGACAAAAACTTTCTTCTAATTCTGCTGCTAATTCTGGTCTATCAGGATTGTCCATTATAACAGACGCCATTGCGCTAGACCAACCTAAATAATTAGAATCTAAAGTTTCCATAAGATCGTCAATATCGTTCTGAGAAAATCCACCAAAATAATTTTCACAATTAATATATCGTGGAGATGGACCAATCATAATTAATTTTTTAAAGAGAGTAGGCCTTTTTATAGCAGCGAGAAGCCCTATCATGGCACTCACAGAATGCCCAACCAAACAAACATGCATTAAGTTTAAGGCATCACAAATCTCGATTATATCATCAGCATAACCTTCAAGTGAACTATACTTATCGTAATCATACAAACTCTCATCTGATTTTCCTGAGCCTACAAGGTCAATAAGAATTATTTTGTAATGGTCTTTAAATTGAGGAGTAATAAATCTCCACATATTTTGATCACATCCATATCCATGAACCAAAAACATAGATTTGCTACCAGTGCCATGAATTGTAATATTGTTTCTGGTTATTATTTTTTGTAACATACAGTTGTTTTTAGTGTGAATAGAATATCTTTTTATCTTCTAACATTTCTAGTTCTTTTTATACATTATTTGGCAAAAGAAATATTATGATCTAATTTTAATAATGAAAGGGGTTTTTTTATTTTCATCATTTCTATTAAATTATCTTCAATTAGCAAGACGTTAAAATCTTTAATCACACTTAATTATTGGTTTTACATTCTTTTTAAATTTACTGTATTCATAAAAAACTGATTCTTAATTTAGACTAAACAAGTTAATGTGTAGGTGAGATGCAGAAAAGTATCTATGAATAGTAATTGTAAGCTATTAACGATTTTGAATACAATGCAAAAAGGTTAGCTTTTTTTTTTGGCGCTGGCAAGCGTTGGATAATTACTCGCGTTATTTCTATTTTATAAATTAAGTATGTGACCGAGTAATTTTACATAACGGCTAATTATAGATACATAATGTTTTAAATAACTCTGCGAAGCAAACCGCTTATTAGTTTAATGCCCCAAGTTCCAATTATTCTAATGAAAACAAATGCTTCTGGGATATTTTACATAGTATAGAATTATAGCTATCATTTTTTTATAAATAGAATGTGCAGTACTAAACATCATAATTTCTCCAACGCGCCATCTGTGTTATAAATAGCTTCATCCACAGGATAAACCTATTTATAAAATGTACTATAATTTACAATAGGTAAAACAGAAAACAATACCTAAAATGCTGATTTTTAATATTTCAGCTATTTTTTTATTCTTAAATCAAAAAAAAGTCCTAAAATTTTTTTTACACTTTCGAGCATAACAATTAACCCAATTACTTCATAATTTCAGGAGCTTTTTAAAAAAAAAGTATAATGAAAAACCCTACAATACAAGTAAGCTTTTCTAAGAATAAAAACATTGAAATATCTTTAGGTAATAATGAGATGATTAAGTTTCCTAATAAAACTTTAGCAAAAGCATTTCAATTTAAATTAAAGAGATTGATAAAAGACAATATTATAAGTTTGTCTAATCTAGAATCACAAATTTATAATTGTTATCGTGAAAACTATCTATATTTTCCATCCATAACAGGAAGAAAAATTTTAAATAACATTCAAGCGTTCGATAATAAGATTGATTTTGTCTTTAAAGAGTATTCACAAGGTAATGGAGGGTTTGTATTTCATTCGTTAGACCATTTATTTACTTTTATAAATAACAGCATTGATCTAATGACTGAATACGCACAAAAATATAAATCTTTTGCATTAAAAAATCAAATGTATGCTTTAACTAATTTGGTAGAAATGTTGGAAAAGGATTTTCATCTAAAAAAGCTTGATTTAGAACTTTGTTATGCTCCAAAAAGGAAACTAAAAGTCATTAAATTGATAACTGCTTTAAATGGTTGATTTTAAATTTTTAGATCATTGAAGTAGGAGAGTATAACGTGTTTGTGTGTGATTAGTTGCGTGTTCAAGCAACTAATTTAGCAAATAAAAACCGAATAGAAAGTCCGCGAGGATTTTCGTAAGTAGGCTAGAACTAGTAATAAATTTCATAAAGCTTAATGTAGCATTTCGTTAGTTTATTTCACTATCTATTAAATTTATAATTTCAATAATCCTATTGCGAAGTGCCTTAGATTGAAGGTTTGTTAATTTATTCATACCAGCGCCAGTAGCTGCCAAGGATTCAATAATTCTATTGTTTGTAATTTCTGTTAAAGAGGAACTTGATTTTGATTTTCCAATCGCCACTTCATTCACGTTGGAATTTTTATCTAATAAATAACTCTTTTCTATATTTTTATTACTCCAAAAGTCTTGCGCTAAATCTCTTGTAATGCCTAAACTCATATATAGAGGTCTCATTGACAGCTGAATAACATCAGTCCACAAATTCTCCATTTCTTTAACGGCTACAATATCTGAAGTCCAATTTGATAGTGAACTTTTTAATTTTTTATTACGAATCAACCTTATACTTCCTGAACTGTTTAAGTCGTTCTCGATTGGGTCGAAAGTAGGATCTGTTTTTATGATTGATAAATAGGTAATCAGGCTGTCTCTATCGCTTTTTTTTGGATTATCTATAATGTTTAGAATTTTAAGTGAACTAAATATGATAATATTTCGCATCTCAATTTTTTCCTCTAATTGCAATAAATTAGATTGGTAATCTTCCTTTAATTGTATCAATAAGTTTTGCTCTTTGATTTTTTCTTTTCGCTGTTCATTAAGATTATTTATTTGTAATGCTATCAAAATTCCTATAACAACAAGCACAATTTCACCAATTGCATATTTAAAATATTTTCCAGTATTCCTTTTCTCCATAAGTTCGTATCGTTTATTTCTAAAGAATTTAATCATTGGTTAGTGGTTTATCTTAATGAAGCACAACGGTTTGTATAAGATATTTTGCATGTTTAAGCACCTAATTTAGTAAATACAAAACCAACTAGAAAATCCGCGAGGATTTTCGTAAGTAAGCTTGTACTAGCAATTAATTTTACACGGTGTTGGCAAATCGTTTTTATTTGGTTATCAGTATTTTTTCCATTTTATAATCTTCAACAGAATGTCCATTCGGAAAAGAGTTTATAATAGATTCCACTATTTCAAATCCATTTTTTAGATAAATGTCAATCGTTTTTTGATTTTGTCGGTTAACAATT
>JBLFXB010000006.1:0-44369 GCA_047611925.1 Polaribacter sp. | reverse complement strand
TAAAAGGGAGTAAAAAAATAGCTTCGCCCGCAATAACAAGGGCAAACATTGAGGTAATTTTAGTTTGTTTGAACACAGTAGAATGATTAGTTCTTAAATGTACAAAAATGAAACTCAATTATCAGTTGCCAGTTGACAATTATCAGTTACCAAGTAGTAGTGTTCATTGGTAACTGATAATTGTGTTATTGTTTAAGTGCTTCTTTTAAAATGGTAATTGGATGTTTTGCAATTCGGGTGGTTCCATCAAAAATTTGATGTCTACAGCTGGTTCCTGCAGCGACAATCTCTGTGTCTGTAGCACAGTTTCTCACTTTAGAAAACAAGGTGTCTTCTCCAATTTGCATACTCAATTCGTAATGTTCCTTTTCGTATCCAAAACTCCCTGCCATTCCGCAACAACCTGTATTTAAAATGGTTACTGAATAGTTTTCTGGAATGTTTAAAATATTGAAACTTGCTGAGGTACTAGACAATGCTTTTTGATGACAATGTCCATGAATTTTTAGTGTCTTAGACTCGTTTGTAAACACCGTTACATCTATGTTTTTATTTTGAAGCTCAGTATTTAAAAACTCTTCAATAGTAAAAGCGTTTTTTGCGATTTTTTCAGCAGCTTCTTTATTATCTGCCAATCGAATATATTCATCTCTAAACGTTAATATTGCTGATGGTTCAATTCCGATTAAAGGAGTTTCTGCTGAAATAAGGTCTTTAAAAATCGTAACATTTTCATTACATACTTCTTTCGCTTCTTTTAAAAACCCTTTAGAAATAAAACTACGACCACTTTCTTTATGATCTAAAACTACAACAGAATAGCCTAGTTTTTCTAAAACAGTTACTGCGTCTTTTCCTATTTCTACATCATAATAGTTAGTGAACTCATCATTAAATAAATACACTTTTTTAGAAAGCACTGCTTTCTCTTGTTTTGCAAACCATTTGCTAAATGTTTTTGAAGCTAATTTCGGGATGCTTCTTTTCTGAGACACACCCAATATCGCTTTTGCGAATGCCGTATTTAACATCAGGTTTGTTAGCCTAGGAGTGATGCTTCCTAATTTGTTGTATTTTACATTATTGGCAAACATTTTACTTCTAAAAGAGTACCCGTTTGTTTCTTGGTATTGATATAGAAATTCTGCTTTTAAAGCGGCAACATCTACATTGCTTGGACATTCTGATGCACATGCTTTACAGCTTATACACAAGTCGAAAACATCCTTTAGTTCTTTATGGTTGAATTTATTTGGTTCTTCTGAATTGGTTAAGAATTCACGCAAGGCATTTGCTCTTGCTCTTGTGGTATCTTTCTCATTTTTTGTAGCTCTGTAACTCGGACACATAGTTCCGCCAGCAGATGTAGGTTTTCTACAGTCTCCAGAGCCATTACATTTTTCGGCAAGCTTTAAAATTCCTTCGCTTGCAGAAAAATCTTGAATGGTTTTAATGACAGGTTCCTTTCTGTCAATCTCAGAACGTAAACTTTTATCCATTGGAAAAGCGTCTGTGATTTTTCCTTTATTAAATACATTATTGGGATCAAATGCTTTTTTAATTCTTCTTAATAACTGGTAATTCTCTTCTCCAATCATTAATGGAATAAACTCAGCACGTACAATTCCATCTCCGTGTTCTCCACTAAATGACCCTTTGTATTTCTTTACCAATTTGGCAGTTTCTGTAGTAATCTTTCTAAAAAGAACAACGTCTTCTGATTTTTTTAAGTTTAATATAGGGCGTAAATGAATTTCACCTGCTCCAGCATGTGCATAATACACGGCTTCTTGCTGATACTTATCCATTATTTGGGTGAATTCCTCGATAAAATCTGGCAAGTCGTTTAAATCTACAGCCGTGTCTTCTATACAAGCAACGGCTTTACGATCTCCAACCATATTCCCTAATAAACCTAAGCCCGCTTTACGTAAAGCAAATATTTTATTGATATCAGCTCCATATATTTTTGGATGGTGATATCCCATCTTTTTTTCTTCTAACTCTGCAATTAAGGCATTCGCTAATATTTCTGCTTCTTCAAGAGTATCTGCACAAACCTCTAACATTAGCACAGCTCCAGGATCACCTTGTAAAAAGAACCTGTTTTTTGCCTGTTCTCGATTGCTCTTTGTACAGTCTAAAATCACTTTATCCATCAATTCACAGGTATATAAGTTGTGATTCATGGTAATTACGGTTGCTTTTAAACTCTCATTTACACTGTTAAAATGAGAAGTAACCATAATGCTTTCTTTTGGCTGAACGACATCCAATTGAATTGTAATTTGTGTAGAAAAAGCCAACGTTCCTTCACTACCAGATAAGAATTTTGCAACATTGATTGTTGGTTCTTTTCCTCCAAATAAATCTGATTTTAAAAATTCATCAACAGCATAACCTGTATTTCTTCTGTGGATGGTTTCTTTTGGAAATTCCTTTTTAATTTCTTGTTGGGCTGAATCAAAAACCAGCTCATTGTAAATTGAGGAGTATATTTTACCTTCTAGCGTATCTTCTTCAAGTTTTTGTAGAAATTCTTTAGAGGTAATTTCTGAAAACGTAGCCAAGCTTCCATCACTTAAAATAGTATCAACAGAAACTACTTTATCTCTGGTAACGCCATAGCGAATAGACGTGCTTCCAGAGGAGTTATTTCCTACCATTCCACCCATCATACAACGGTTAGAGGTTGAGGTGTTTGGGCCAAAAAACACCCCATGTGGTTTTAAAAAGAGATTCAATTCATCTCTAATAACTCCGGGTTGTAACGTAACTGTTTTGTGTTCTAAATCAAACGAAATAATTTCTGTAAAATGTTTTGATACATCTACTATAATTCCGTCTCCTACGCATTGACCAGCCAATGATGTTCCGGCTGTTCTCGGAATTAATGTTGTGTTATTCTCTGTTGCAAAAGCTATTAATTGCTGAATGTCTGCAACGCTTTTTGGATAGGCAACTGCTAGCGGAATTTTACGATACACAGAAGCATCAGTTGCATAAATTGTTTTATGTAGGTTGTCAAAATGAAACTCGCCAACTAATGTGTTTCCGAAAGATTCTAATTGTTTATGGTCAATCATTGTGTACTATTGAATAGGAATATTCCTTTTAAAACCAGTATCGAAACAAATAAATGTATCCGTACCAGCAACTCCGTTTATTAAATGAACTTGTTCGTATAAAACTTCACGTAAATGTTCATTGTCTCGTGCAAATATCAGAATAAATATGGCATAATTACCCGAAACATAATTACATTCTACAATTTCATCAATTTTCTCCATTTCTTTCATAACACTTTCAGCAAAACGAGCTTCTCGCAATCGAATTCCGGTGTATGATTTGGTTTTAAAACCCAACATTTTTTCATCCAACACAAACTCAGCATTTTTAATAACACCTGCTTCGGTTAGTTTTTTAATGCGTTGATGTACTAAAGAGTTTGAAATTTTGAGTTCTTCTGCAATTTGCGAATAGGCTTTACGCGCATCTTTACGTAAAATTTGTAAGATTTGTTTGTCTGTATAATCAAATTGACTTTCCATAAGAATATGTTGAATTGAATACTGTCAAATAACTGTAATTAAGTTAAAATAAAACCAAATCAACTTAAAATGATTTATTTGAGTGTAAATTTACTTATAATATGCGTATTAATAAAGTAAATCAGTTTATTTTTGCAGGGTAAATAAAACAACAATGACAACTACAGAAATTTTTGACAACTTGTGGAATGAGTACACGGAAAGAACACCGTCTGCTCAAAAAATAAAAGAATTATTCATCAACAAAGGAAACAGCATCTTTAATGATCATGTTGCTTTTAGGACTTTTGATGATCCGAGAGTAAATATTGAAGTATTGGCAAAACCATTTATTGCTGCTGGTTATGAAGAATGTGGAGATTATACTTTTGAAGCGAAGAAATTGTATGCAAAACACTTTGAACATGCAACAGATAAAAACGCGCCAAGAGTATTTATCAGTCAATTAAAAACAGCCGAGTTTTCTTATGAATTGCAAGCTGCAGTGAAAAATATGATTGATGCAATACCACAAGAAGAATTAACTTCTGGTGAATTGGTTTTTAAAGGACGTTTGTGGGAGCAACCTTCTTTTGAGGTGTATGAAAAATTACAA
This sequence comes from Polaribacter sp., assembly GCA_047611925.1. Taxonomy (GTDB): domain Bacteria; phylum Bacteroidota; class Bacteroidia; order Flavobacteriales; family Flavobacteriaceae; genus Polaribacter. The sequence goes on along the minus strand of JBLFXB010000006.1, from coordinate 40,223 downwards.
GCAGAAACAGAATATGCAGCTTGGTTGTATGTAAACGGTTTCTGTTCTAACCACTTTACGGTGGATGTAAATAAATTAGATACGTTTGATTCTTTACAAGACGTAAATGAATTTGTAAAAGAAAACGGATTCAAAATGAATACTTCTGGTGGAGAAATTAAAGGAACTCCAGCGCAATTATTAGAGCAATCTAGTGTATTGGCAGATAAAATACCAGTTGCGTTTAAAGAAGTAACCAAAGAAATTACTTCTTGTTATTATGAGTTTGCTTTTAGGCACGCTATGGAAAATGGCGAATTGTATTCTGGTTTTATTGCGGGTTCTGCTGATAAGATTTTTGAAAGTACAGATATGAAATTGCAAGAAGCATAAGCTATTTGAACTATAAAAGAAAAAGCCTCACAATTTGTGAGGCTTTTTTGCTTTAAGGCTTTTTGTAAATAGGCTAGAACTAGCAATTAACTATACACTTTAATTCTTTGTAGAATATAAGTATTCAGCTGCCGCAGTCGACATTTTCTTAGAAGAATGCCCTACTCCTTTTACGATTTTCTTTTTCCAAAGAAACGTGCAGTTAAGTTTTTTTGCTTCTTTGACTGCTGTTTTATAGAAGAAATTACCTCTAGACACTCTTCCTAGCCCTTGAATATTTACTTGCTCGTTATTTCTCAAATCCCCTCTTGTTTCATCCTTGTTATCCAATTCTCCTGTTAAAATGATAAGATTCATCTTAAATGATTTTTTTAAATCCTCTTTTGTAAGAGCTACTCCTTTTAAACCATAAGGGAATTCTGTATTAAAATCAGGTAAAGTATACCATCCAGAATTTGCCGCTACTATACGGTTTACTTTGGTTTCAGGATTGAAAATTACCAGGCGATGTGCTGTTTGTGCACCTGCGGAATGGCCGAAAATGTCATATTTTTTCTCGGTAGAACCAACTGTTTTGACAGCGATATCAAATATTCTATCAAAATCATCGAAAATCCATTCTACTTTAGCAGTACTCTTTTGAGAAGATCTATTTATTAATGAAGATTTTGGAAGCCTCCCTAAATTATAATGATTTGTTTTTGGGTAGTATTTTCTTGAATATGAAGGAGATAAAACTAAAAGGTTATGCTTTTCTGCTAGATCAATCCATTTATCACGATAACCGTCACCATTTCTTTCTGCACCGGGAAGCACAATAATTACAGAAAAATTAGATTGATAATCTTGCGGCTTGTAATAGTGTACTTTTATTGAGTCTTTTTCATGATTGAAGCCTCCTTTCATTAAGAAACTGCCGGAACCGGAATTGATTTGTTTGTTGTTCATTTCTTGTCCAAAGCAATAACTACCAATGAAGAATAGCAAACTTGCCATTATGATTTTTACAGTTTTAATATACATTTTAATTATTTTATAACAATGACTATGAATTTCTATAATTGTTACAATCTTCTAATTCTGAGTAACATTTTTTGATAGTTCAGTATGTATCTGAGTTTTTAAGCTTTGTTTATTGTAACGAATTTATTCAATTTCTCCTTAAAACGTTTCCAAGAAGTAATTAATTTTTTGGAAATAGGAGGAATTGTGTATAATGGTTTTGTACAGAATTAGTTGCGTTGTTTAAGTACATCATTTCGTAAGTAGGCTAAAACATTTGATTCATCTTCAGGAAAATAATTTTATCTTTAATGGTTAGTTTATTACTGTTAATAAGTTGATTAATTACTTTTTTATTTATCTTTTTTGGTGATTTTAATATCCATGTTAGTCACTTTATTTGTGTTTGTAATGTTTACGCTATTTGTTGCTGTAAATTTGAAGTAAAAACAGTGTCGTAATATAATAACTCTAGTGCTAAGGTTGAATAAGTGTAAACAATTTTAGATCTATAATTTATTAAATCGTAATACAATTCTGTTGTATTATTTGTCGAGAAATAAATAGGTTTTTCAGGCTTGAGCGTTTTACCGGACGTATGACCCGGCGTTGATATCAATCGACGTTCCGGTCGCATGATCTGCCAACCCAGAACAAAGCAAGGCAACCATGGGTGCGATATCTTCGGGAGTTGTAAGTTCATTCAGCGCAATGTCTTTCAAAGCAAAATCTTCACCATATTCTTCTAGGATAGCTTTTGCCATGTCTGTCTTAGTAAATCCAGGCGCAATCAAAAATGCTTTGATTCCCTGTTTTCCATAATATCTAGCAATTGATCGTGTGAGACTTACAATCGCTCCTTTGGAAGCGGCGTAGGCTATATAATCTGTTGTATCACCACGAAAAGCTGCTCGTGAGGATATGTTTACGATTCGACCATTCTGCTGAATTTTGGCTTGATCGACAAATTCTTTACATAAAACCCCGACAGCCGTTGTGTTTACAGAGAAGGTTTGTTCCCAAATTTTTAACCATTCATCCGTTGGTAATGAATCTGCTGCACTTGGGGAAATTCCTGCATTGTTTACAAGTGCGGATATTGGACCATATTTCTTAACAAGTTGGGGAATGAAGCCACTTACCTGAGAAGAATCCGAAAGATCACATGACTCTGTAAAACTTGGATTTTGAAGCTCATTTTTCAATTTATTAGCTTCAGACCTGTTAGAATTGTAGTGGATGATTACCTCAGCACCAGATTCGGAAAGTTGCTTTGCAATGGCTCTTCCAATTCCTCGGGAAGCTCCTGTAACGAGGATTCTTTGATTTTTAAGGGAAACATTCATTTGGTAAAAATAGTTTTAAATTAACCTTCAATAAATCATAGCATTGTAAATCTACGAAAAAAACACAATGTCTATCGGTATCGTTTCCAAATGAATAGCAAAAAATGTAGTGTAAAATAGGCTAAACTACTTCGTTAATAGCGCTAAGAAGTAAGTCACATCCTTTTTTTAGTTCTTCGTCAGAAATAGTTAACGGAGGTGTAATTCTAATGGCTTTTCCTTCAAATAATAACCAGAATAGCAGCAATCCGGTATCCATACATTTTAGAATGATTTGAGAAGCGATTTCTGGCGTTTCAACAATAGCAGCAAGCATCAATCCTCTTCCTCTAATTTCTTTGATTGCAGAATGTTGTAAATAACCTCTAACAAAGTGTTCTTTAAGGAGTGTTTCTTGTATCAAATTAGAATTGTTTATTTCAGTAACAGTTGCCAAGCCAGCAGCAGCAATTACAGGATGTCCTCCAAAAGTAGTAATATGTCCTAATTTAGGACTGTCTTGTAATACATTCATTACCTTTTTTTCGGCAATAAAAGCACCAATTGGCATTCCGCCACCCAATCCTTTTCCGGTTACAATAATATCTGGAATACAATTATAGTTTTCGAATCCCCAAAATTTTCCTGTGCGTCCAATTCCTGTTTGTATTTCATCCAAAATCAATAAAGCACCAACTTCATTGCAACGGTGTTGTACTTTTTGTAAATAGTTATTGGTAGGTTCTATAAAACCAGCGCCACCTTGTATGGTTTCAAGTATAACAGCAGCCGTTTTTTTTGTTATTTTCTGTAAGTCACTTTCAAGATTAAATTCAATGAACTTAATTCCGGGTATTAAAGGCCTAAATGCACGGTTTTGTTCTTCAACACCACACACACTCATAGCGCCTTGTGTATTGCCATGATAGCCATTTTTAGCAGCAACAATTTCTGTTTTACCTGTAAAACGTTTGGCTAATTTTAAAGCACCTTCTGTAGCTTCTGTACCCGAATTGGTTAGGTACACCGCACAATCTTTAGTCAGAATTGTAGCTGCCAATGCTTTACATAACTCTACTTGTGGTTTCTGAATAAACTCACCATACACCATAACATGTGTGTATGAATCCACTTGTTTTTTAATTGCTTCAGAAACTTTGGGATGGTTATGACCTAGGGTATTTGCAGAAACCCCTGCGATAAAATCTAAGTAAGGTTTGTTATTTGTATCATACACATAACTGCCTTTAGCATGAGAAATTTCTAACGAAAGTGGGTGAGGAGAAGTCTGTGCTTGATATGTGAAAAAATCGGACTTCATATTATCGCTTTACTTTTTTAAAAACGAGCTTTTTTTTCTTTTTAAGACTCAATTTTTTAGCATCAATAATAGCTTCAGGGATCTTTTTGTCATCACCAAAAATTGCTTCCATTGTTTTTGGTTGTTCATCTTCTCGCCAAATAAAACCTCTTAATCTTCTTTCGGTAATTGGTAAGTCTTTTGGCGGATACGAAGTTCCTTCAGGTTTTTTAATATAAGTAACAGATTCTATATTGTTTGTGTCGTCTAATGTAAACTCAATAGAACTGCATTCTTGTTTGGTAATTGTTTCTAAAATGCCTTCTTCGCTTCTGTTGTAATAGACCATTTCTGCATTTCCTTCTACTAAAAAGTGCTTTAGTTTTCCGTCAATAAATTTCCCATACATGTTTCTCCCTTTAATTTGATTATAGGTAGAAACACCATCAATAATAGTATCCAATTGTACAATTAAAGCATTATTTAAAACCTTTAAAGAATCTAACTTGTCAGTTTTTTTGTTGTTTAATAGGTGAATGCTATCACCAGTAATTTGATTTTTACCAGACCATAAAATAGGGTTGGTATACATTTTTGTCAACCCAGTAGTTTGATTCATATAAATAGAATCTGACTTTCCTTGCAAGTCAGACTTAAAGATTTTTACATCATTATAAATACGCACAATTCTGTTTGATGCTTTTCCTGTAACCAACAACGTATCTCCATGAATATACAAAGAATCTTTTTCTAGTATAGAAATAGCAACCGCTCTATCAATAATAAAAACAGAGTCTTTTTTTTCGAAAAACTCAGCATAATTACCTTTTGCTACAAAGTTCTGAACGGTGTCTGTAACTTTTATATTCTTCGTTGCAGAAGCAAAACCCTTAAACCGATCATAATACAAACTATCTCCTTTAATGGTTCTGTCTTTAAAATAAATGGTCGCGTTTTTTACAAAATGAGAAATCTCTGCTTTGGTGTTGTAAAAACCTCTTTCAGTATAAATAATATTGTCTTTACCAGTAATGGTAGATGGTCCATACAAATAGGCGTAAGAAGAATCAGTATAATAATCTAAATGATTAGATTCTAAGACATGCTCTGGGTTTGTAACAAGCACTTTAGTCGTTGCGACAAACTTTTTTTCTTTTAAAAAATAAGTTCCTACTTTACTTTTTAAGGTGTTTGTTTCATCTTTTATAACGGCATTATGCTTGTAAAATAAAAGCTGTAGTTGTCTATCAAAATTTAAGGTATCAGTAGTCAACGTCATTTTTGGATCCCGTAAAACAACATTCCCTTTAGACAACATCATTTTGGTATTTCCATTATAATCTACATAATCGCTCGTTTGTGTAATGGTATCACCTTGTTTGATTAAAACAGTTCCAAAAGCGGTAAATAAATTTTTCTTTTTAAAAACAATTGCACGCATACATGTTAGAATTGCTCCATCATGATGAATCTCAACCAATCGATTTGCATCTTTAGTTAAAATGGTCGCTCCTGGATACTTTTCTTCATCAAAAGTGGTCACACCAGAATATTCTATATGTACTAGTTTTCCTTGCGAAAAACTAGTTACAGATGAAATAATAAAAAGGAAAAAGAAGAGATGTTTCAAACTGACACTGTATTTTTAACAAAAATAGTGAAAAGATTATTCCTACCTATTAAAGAAAAGTGAAAATTCTACTCCGTTCTCTTTTAGGCTTTTTCAACGATGCTTTCTAAGTACGTTGCCTTAGGAAATAAGATGTTATTTTCTAGATGCACATGTTGATGTAAATCGGCTTCGAATTCTTCTAACTTTGCATAAAACGCTTTAAAAGTATTTCAAGCTCCTTCTGGAGTTTGGTAAGTGTTTGTAAGCTCACTAATTCTTTTAAAAACGTCTCCAGCAGCATCACGCTCTTCTTCCTTCATTTTAACTAGGATTATCAACGGTTCCAAATGGAGGTGTTTCTAAATCAGTGTTATTTCTATGTGCGTGTACTAGTTTTTTTATAAAAGGAAATAAAATCAATTCCTCCTTTTTCATATGTACTCTTTTTATGTTTTCTGTTACTGCATCAGCTACAGTTTTTATATCTATATTATTCATTTGTAGTACATGTATTTAAATGCAAAATTGACTTGATTTATAGATAAATACTATGACAATTATTATGATTAGGCGATTTAGTTGGCGTATTTTTGCAAAAAAGAAAACAATGAAAGCACCATTCGATTTGTCTAAAGAAGAAATGAAAGCTTATGGATATAAAGTAATTGATATTCTAGTAGAGCATTTTGATACTATTGAATCTAAAAGTCCTGTTTCTTCAGGATCTAGAGAGGAAATGGATAGCCTTTTTTTACAGGAAGCTCCAGGTAAATCAATGCCTGCTGATGAAGTGTTAGATTTTGTGATGGAAAATGTGATTCCGCATAGTAATTTAACGACGCATCCAAAATCGTTTTCTTTTGTTCCTGGACCCAGTAATTTTATAAGTACGTTGGCAGATACATTGGCTACAGGTTTTAATATTTTTTCTGGTGGATGGATTGTTTCTCCAGCTGCAGCTGAATTGGAAATTGTAACAATGAACTGGCTGTTAAAAATGTTTAACTTTCCTGTTAAAAAAGGAGGAGGACTTTTTACAAGCGGTGGTTCTATGGCAAACTTAACAGCTTTAGTTACTGCAAGAAGAATTAAATGTGGAGACGACTTTTCTAAAGCGATTATTTATTTATCAGATCAAGCACATTCATCAAATATAAAAGCGATTCGTGTTCTTGGTTTTAAGAAAGAACAAATTCGAATAATTCCGACAGATTTAGAATTTAAAATCGGCTTTAATAAGTTAAAGAATGCGATTGCAAAAGACAGATTAGAAGGAAACCAACCTTTTTGTATTATTGCTTCTGCAGGTACAACAAATACAGGAACGGTAGATGATTTAGAGAGCATAGCAGATATTTGTGAAAAAGAAAATCTTTGGATGCACGTAGATGGCGCTTATGGTGGTGCTGCAATTTTATCAAAAAAAGGAGCTAAAACATTACGAGGAATAGAACGCGCAGATTCTTTAACTGTAGACCCTCATAAATGGTTTTTTCAACCCTATGAAATTGGATGTTTATTGGTGAAAGATTCTTCTTGGTTAAGCAATACTTTTTCAGAAAAACCAGAGTATTTAAGAGATATTGAAGGAAATGAATCTGAAATTAATTTTTATGATTACGGAATTCAATTAACAAGAAGGTTTAGAGCATTAAAGTTTTACATGTCTATTAAAACGTATGGGTTAGATGCCTTTAAAAAAGCAGTAACATACAATATCGATTTAGCGGAAGAAACAGAAGAGCTATTGCGTAAAAGTAAGAGTTGGGAAGTTGTTTCTCCTGCAACCTTAGCGGTTATAAATTTTAGATACAATCCGCTTGGATTGAACTTAACAGAGAAAGAATTAGACAAATTAAATCAAGAAATTTCTGCAAGAATAGTAGCCTCAAAAGAAGCGTTATTGGTGACTACAATTTTACAAAACCAAGTGGTATTAAGAATGTGTTTAATCAACCCAAAAACAACGATTGATCACATTAAAGACACATTTGTACAATGTACTGGTTTTGCTAAAGAGATTTTAGCTGAGTGGAAGAATTCTTAACGACACTTTTACAGAAGACCCATTTTTATAATTCGATTAATATCTCTAGAGCTGTAGTGTTATTAAAACTAGATATCTCTGCATTGTTAGGATATACAGGCGCAGTTTTTCAAAAATTATTTGGAACTAATTTAGAAATGTTTGTTTCGAATGCAACCTTATTATTATTATTATGGATTGTTTTACCAACCTTAAGAATTGTGTATAAATCAAAAAAGAAATATTTTTAAACCTACTCTTAGTTCATTTTAGTGCACAAAAAAGCCTCTTTTAAAGAATTAAAAGAGGCTTTTTTATAGTATAATTAGTACGTTTATCTGTGTATCGTTTGTTTTCTATCTGGTCCAACAGAAACTACTTTAATAGGAATTTCTAATTCTTTTTCTAAGAATGCGATGTATTCATTCAACTCTTTCGGAAACTGACTTTCATCAGTCATTTGAGTTAAATCCTCTTTCCAACAAGCAAATTTTGTATAGATCGGTGTGATGTTTTCAGGCTCAATATTATAAGGTAAGTGTGTAATTATTTCACCTTTATAATTGTAAGATGTACATATTTCTAAGCTATCAAACCCAGAAAGCACATCACCTTTCATCATCATTAATTGAGTTACTCCGTTTACTTGACAAGCATATTTAAGTGCAACTAAATCTAGCCAACCACAACGTCTTGGTCTTCCTGTTACAGCACCAAATTCGCGACCAACTTTAGCCATTTCTAATCCAACTTTATCAAATAATTCAGTAGGGAAAGGTCCAGAACCTACACGAGTAGTGTATGCTTTGAAAATTCCATAAACATCCTTAATTTTATTTGGAGCAATACCTAATCCGGTACAAGCACCAGAAGCTGTCGTGTTAGAAGAAGTTACAAAAGGATATGTTCCAAAATCGATATCTAATAAAGATCCTTGAGCTCCTTCTGCTAAGATGGTTTTACCAGCTTTTAACGCTTGGTTTAAATATTCTTCACTATCTATGAATTGTAATTCTTTTAAACGCTCTACAGCAGCAAAAAATTCAGCATCCATTTCTTTTAAGTCATATTGAACATCTACATTATAAAAGCTAATCATAGCTTCATGTTTGTTTGCAAGAGCTCTATATTTTTCTTTCCAGTTTGGTAATTCTAAATCACCAATTCTAATTCCGTTTCTACCAGTTTTGTCCATGTATGTTGGACCAATTCCTTTTAAAGTAGAACCAATTTTAGCTTTTCCTTTAGATGCTTCAGAAGCAGCATCTAACAAACGGTGTGTTGGTAAAATAACATGTGCTTTTCTAGAGATGATTAATTTTGATTTATAATCTAAATCAAATTTATCCAATCCGTCAAGTTCTTGTACAAAAACTACGGGGTCAATAACAACTCCATTTCCAATTACATTGATAGATTTTTTATGAAAAATTCCAGAAGGAATTGTTCTTAAAACATGTTTAATTCCATCAAATTCTAACGTGTGTCCTGCATTTGGGCCACCTTGAAATCTCGCAATAATGTCGTAATTAGAAGTAAGAACATCTACAATCTTTCCTTTACCTTCGTCTCCCCATTGCAATCCTAATAATAAATCTACTGCCATTAGTTGTGTGTGTATGTGTGTGTTGTTAGTTTTGTTTAGTTTGCTTTTTTGTCCCGTAAAAATAAAGTGAGTGGTTGTGAATATCAATGTCAAAAACTTCTTCTATGGTTTTTTTGATAATCTGAATTCTAGGGTCACAAAATTCTTTTACTTCTCCAGTATCTGTTAAAATAACATGATCGTGTTGTTTGTTGAAGTAACTTTTTTCATAATGAGCCATACTTTGACCACCAAATTGGTGCTTTCTTACCAATCCACAATCTAACAATAAATCGATGGTATTATATAGTGTAGCTCTACTTACTCGATAATTTTTGTTCTTCATATTTATATATAAAGACTCAATATCAAAGTGATCTTCTAAATCATAAATTTCTTGAAGGATGGCATATCTTTCAGGAGTTTTTCTATGTTTTTTAGATTCTAAAAATGTAGTAAAGACATTTTTTACAACATCTTGGTTTTCTTTTGTACCCATTTTTTCTGAATTTAGCGAAACGACAAATTTAGGGTTATTTCTCTATAAAAATGCTCTTTTTTTTAAATGATATTTACATTGTATTAACACGCTCTACTTTTTTCACACCTTCTACTTTTTTTATGCTAATAATTAGCTTGGTTAATTGCGCTTTATTCTTCACACTAACGGATAGTTTTCCTTCAAAAACACCTTCATCTCCAGAGATATTTATATTGTGAATATATACATCCATTGTGTTCGAAATTATTCTAGTTAGATTGTTAACAATTCCTTTTTCATCGATTCCACTTACTTTTAAAATGGCTTTAAATTCTTGTTTAGTGGTGTCAATCCATTTTGATTTCAGTATTCTGTATGCATAATTAGATTGCAAAGAAATTGCATTCGGGCAATTCATTTTATGCACTTTTATACCATCATTAATCGTAAGAAAACCAAAAACTTTTTCTCCAGAAATAGGGTTGCAACATTTAGATAAGGTGTATTCTAATTTTTGTTCTTCTTTACCAAAAACTAAGGCATCAAACTTACTAGTTACCTCTTCTTTATCAATCAGCTCTTTACTTGGTGAGCGTTTTAACCTGCTTTTAAAGAAACTTATAAAGGCATTGTTCTTCTGGCTAACGAAGGCTTTTAACTGTGTGTTATCAATAGCTCCGTTACCAATTCTGTAGAATAAATCAAAGCTTGTTTTTAAAGAGAAATAAGCTGCCATTTCGTTGACAACTCTATCATTCATCGTGATTTTTAAATGACGTAGTTTTCTTATTAAAACAGCTTTCCCTTCTTCAGAAATTTTCTTTTCTTCTTCTTTTAATGCTGTTTTAATCTTCGTTCTAGCCCTTGCCGTCATAACAAAGTCTAACCATCTAACATTTGGTTTGTTAACAGAAGATGTTTGTACCTCTACATGATCACCACTTTTAAGTTCATGACTTAAGGGTACTAGTTTGCCATTTACTTTTGCACCTCTACATTTTAAGCCAACATCTGTATGCACTGAGAACGCAAAATCTAATGCAGAAGCTCCCTTTGGAAGTGATTTTAAATCGCCTTTAGGCGTAAAGACAAAAATCTCTTTTGAATATAAATTCAGTTTAAAATCCTCTACAAAATCAACTGCATTTACACTTTGATTCTCTAAGGTTTCTTTTAATTTATTTAACCAGGCCTCTAAACCGCTTTCTTTTACTTTTCCTTGCTTGTACTTGAAATGTGCTGCGTATCCTTTTTCGGCTATCTCATCCATTCTCTCAGAACGAATCTGTACTTCCACCCATTTACCTTCTGGACCTATTACAGTAATGTGTAATGCTTCGTACCCTGTAGATTTTGGTTGTGAAATCCAATCCCGCAAGCGAGAAGGATTTGGTTTAAAGTAATCTGTAACGATAGAATATATTTTCCAAGCATCAAATTTTTCATCTTTTGACACAGGTTTAAATATGATTCGAATTGCAAACTTGTCGTAGACTTCTTCAAACGAAACATTTTGTTTTCGCATCTTTCTCCGAATAGAAAAAATAGATTTACTTCTTCCTTTTAAATCATACTCGAAATCTTCTTTTTTAAGTCCTTCATTTAAGGTTGCAGCAAACGAATCAATGTATTTTTGTTGTTCTTCTTTACTCTGCGTTATTTTGCTTAAAATATCGGTATATACTTCTGGTTCGGTATACTTTAGCCCTAAGTCTTCTAGTTCAGTTTTAATGTTGTACAGCCCAAGTCTGTGCGCTAATGGTGCATAAATGTATAAGGTTTCTGATGCAATTTTTACTTGTTTGTACTCTGGCATAGAATCCATTGTTTGCATATTATGCAAACGGTCAGCAATCTTTATTAATATTACACGAACATCATCGTTTAATGTCAATAACATTTTTCTGAAATTCTCTGCCTGAATGGAAGCGTCTTGACTTTTGTTTAAGCGAGATATTTTTGTCAATCCACTTACAATACGAGCAATACTTTCTCCAAATATTCGCTCAATATCTTCAATAGTATAGACTGTATCTTCAACAACATCATGCAATAAAGCTGCAGCAATAGAAGTAGCGCCTAATCCAATTTCATACGCAACAATTTTGGCAACAGCAATTGGATGATAAATATAAGGCTCTCCAGTTTTTCTGCGTTGATTAGAATGTGCTTCAACAGCAATATCAAATGCAGAACGAATTAGCTTTTTATCAGTTGTTGATAATGCTTGATACGTACCTTTTAAAAGATCCTTATATCGTTTTGCAATTTCTTTATTTTCTGCTTCTATAGTTGCCGTGTACGCCATATACTAAAAGTAAAATAAATTCTGAATTGACCAAAGCTTTTTTTAACTTTTGATGAAATACTTATCTATTTAAATTTTTGAGTCTTTCTAATAGCGTTGGATGTGAATAATGCATAAAAACATATGCAGGATGTGGTGTTAAATTACTCAAGCTATTTTTAGAAAGTTTCTTTAATGAAGTGATTAATGGTGTTGCAGAAAATGTTTCTTTTGCGTAATTATCAGCTTGATATTCAAACTTTCTAGACATTATATTCATGCACAAACCAGTAACTTCAGAAATTGGAGAATAGATGATTCCGAATGCGATTAGGCCAATATGAAAACTCGGAATGGTAACACCCAGCGCTTCAGAAAAAATAGGTAGACTCACAAATAATGATAGCATCCAAAGTGTAAAACCAGTCAATATAATAGAAGATGTAAGATTAAATACGATATGTTTACGCTTATAATGACCAACTTCATGTGCTAAAACAGCAACAATTTCTTCAGTTTCTAAATCATGTATTAAGGTGTCGTATAATGTGATTCGTTTTTGTTTTCCAAATCCAGAAAAGTAGGCATTTGCTTTGGTTGATCTTTTAGAACCATCAATCACAAATATGTTATGGATTGTAAACCCTACTTTTTGAGCATAGTCTTCAATAGCAGATTTTAATTCGCCCTCTTCTAATGGTTTTTGGGTATTAAATATAGGAACGATTAATTTAGAATAAAACAGGTTCATAAACACAGAAAATAGCGCCACTACAACCCAAGCATATATCCAGAAGTTTGTGCCTGCAAATTCATAGAACCAAACAAGTAGTGCTAAAAGACCACCACCAAGAACAATAGTCATAAGCATCCCTTTAATTTTATCTAAAATAAAAGTCTTCTTAGTTGTTTTATTAAATCCAAATTCTGCTTCAATTACAAATGTTTTATAAATGGAAAAAGGCGTATTTATAATATCAGACCCAATCAGTATAATTCCAAAGAAAATAAGTGTAATTACAATGGTATTTGAACTATAACTTCTAGCAATTTCATCGATGTATTTAAACCCGTCAAAAAAGAAAAAGGCAAGTGTAAGTGCTAAAGAAAAAAGCCCTGTTATGTTAGCGAATTTAGCATTCTTTTTTTTGTAGGCTTGTGACTTCTCATATTCCTCTTTTTCATATACATCTGCTAATTCACTCGGAATAGCATCATCAAAATGTTTTGAATTTAAGATGTCTAAAATTTTATCAATTATAAAATTGATGACAAGAATTGCAATAAGGATGTAGAATAATGTAGTAGTTTGCATTTGAAACTTAATTAATGTGATATATTATAGTTAAAAACCTCGTTGTCTTTTTGCTTCAAAAAGGACAATGGCAGCAGCTACAGACACATTCATAGAGTCAATTGCCCCTTGCATTGGTATGTTAATGTTTTGTGTTGCAGCATCTCTAAATTCTGCTGTTAATCCGGTAGCTTCAGTGCCAACTATAATAGCGGTTGCTTTTGTATAATCTTCTTTATGATACTCATTCGAGTTTTGCAACGTAGTTGCATAGATATCAATGTTTTTTTCTTGTAAGAATTGTATAATTTCTTCTGATGTTCCTGTGGCAATCTGATTGGTAAATAAACAGCCTACACTAGATCTAATAATATTAGGGTTGTACAAATCAGTTTTAGGATTTGCTATCAAAACAGCGTCAATATTTGCTGCGTCTGCAGTGCGCAATAAAGCACCAATGTTTCCTGGTTTCTCTGGTGACTCAGCAACTAAAATAAGTGGAGTAGAAGTGTTGAATTGTATGTTTTCTAATGTAAATTCTTTTGTTTGTACAACAGCAATGATTCCTTCTGTTGTATCTCTATATGCAATCTTTTGATACACATCTTTTGAAACGGAAATGATTTCAGTTTGCTCGTTTATAAAATCCTGAATTTCATCTACAGTAATAAATCCTTCACAAAAAAACAACGTTTTTATGGTATACTTCCCTTTTAAGGCTAAAGAAATTTCACGCTTCCCCTCAATAATAAACAATCCCAATTTTTTACGTTCACGAGATTTATCTTGAAGTTTTAAGATGTTTTTTATGGTTGGGTTTTGGATACTGTAAATTTCTTTCATACAGCACAAATGTATCTATATTCAATCCATAAACCAAGTTGTTTTTTTATGAATTTAAAGAAGGAAACAAGGATCAATACGTTTTGAAAAAAACCATCTAGAAAAAAATGTCTATAAATTCGATGCTATAAAAAAGAACAAAAAAAAGGCACTGAAAATTCAGCGCCTTTTTTTAGGTTATTGGTTTTTGTATTTATTGGAATATCGTTTCCAAAGTTTTGTTTGATGTGTTTCTAAACTCAAATTTCTTCCTTGAATAAAAGCATGTGAAAGAATATTTCCTCTCATATCTAAGGCATCACCTTTAGAAATAAACAGCGTTGCATCTTTACCAACAGCAAGTGTACCAACTGTATCATCAATTCCTAAAATCTTAGCAGCATTAGAAGTAATCATTTTTAAAGCCTCTTCTTTATCAATTCCGTATGCTGCATACGTACCTACATAAAAAGGTAAATTACGAGTATTCATACGTTCCATTGCTCCATCCATTCCTACAGCAACAACAATTCCTTTGTCTAGTAATAATTTTGCTAATTTGTAAGATAAATCATAATCAGAATCGTCTCCACTCGGAATTCTATGTGAACGTTCTAAAATTACAGGAACCTTATTTTTAACCAATAAGTCTGCAACTTTATATGCATTATCTCCGCCAACAAGTACTAGATTGAGTCCGAATTTAGTTGCAAAATGAACAGCATCAGTAATTTCTTTTTCTCCATGTGTATGTATGAATAGTTTTTTAGAACCATTTAATACTCCTTCTAAAGCTTCTAACTCTAGGTTTTTAGGCGATTTTTTACCGTCTAAGTAATTTTTTGCACTATTGATATAATCAACCAAGTCAGCAATGCTTTTAGCATATTTTTTATTTGGTTTTGCTGATGGATCTTCTCCTAACCACCATCTACCAAAAGTAACACTACTCGGCCAGTTCATATGAACGCCATCATCAATTTTCATAGCTGCATCTTCCCAGTTCCAAGCATCAAATTGTACTATTGATGATGTTCCAGAAATTCGTCCACCTCTTGGTGTAATTTGTCCAATTAAAACCCCATTAGGACGCATGCTTTCAATTACTTTAGATTCGGCATTGTAAGCTATTAAGCTTCTAATATGTGGATTCATAGTTCCAATTTCTCTAAAATCAACTGAAGCCTTTACAGCATCAATTTCTCCCAATCCTAATGTTGAGTTTGCTGCAATAAAACCTGGATATACATGCTTTCCTTTGGCATTAATAACGGTTCCCATTCTAGCTATTTTCATTTTTGCAGAACCTACAAAAGTAATCTTACCATCTGCAAACATGATTAGAGAATCATCTATTACAGTTCCATCTCCTAAATGTGCTGTTGCTCCTTCAATAGAAAAAGCAGTTGTTTGTTTTGAAGCTGGAGTTTGTTGTGCAAAACTATTTCCAATTAACAAGAAAAATAGAATGCTATATATAAGTTGTTTTTTCATAATTTTCTTAGTTTAATTGATTTATACCAGTTTCACAGGTCGCCTCTCTCTTAATATTCTTTTTAGGAGCTTGTGTTTTTTTACCGCTGTTTTTTTCATTCATCATCAAGTTCATTAACAAACTACGTTCTTTTTTAACCACTTTTCTTTGCGCTAAATCTTGCGCTAAATCAAAATATACGGTTCCATCAATAATAGTAGTTTCCGCTTTTGAATAGATAGACATTGGATGTCCGGTCCATAAAACAACATCAGCATCTTTTCCTACCTTAATACTTCCAACGTCTGCATCTAAGTGTAATAGTTTTGCAGGATTGATTGTGACCATATTCCAAGCTTCTAATTCTGTCATTCCACCATATTTAATGGTTTTTGCAGCTTCTTGATTCAATCTTCTTGACATTTCTCTGTCATCAGAATTAATAGCAACTGTAATACCTGCATTGTGCATAATTGCAGCATTGAAAGGAATTGCGTCGTTTACTTCATATTTATAAGCCCACCAATCTGAAAAGGTAGAACCGCCAACTCCATGAGCTTTCATTTTATCAGCAACTTTATATCCTTCTAAAATATGCGTAAACGTATTGATGTTAAAGTTGAATTTCTCAGCAACTTTCATCAACATATTAATTTCACTTTGTACATAAGAGTGCGAAGTTACAAAGCGTTCTTTGTTTAAAATCTCCACCAAAACGTCCATTTCTAAATCTTTACGATATGGTTTTCCACTTTTCTTTAGTACTTCATATTCTTTTGCTCTCTGAAAATAATCTGTAAATACTTGTTCTACACCCATTCTAGTTTGCGGAAATCGAACACCATTTGTAGAACGAGATTGTTTTACATTTTCTCCTAAAGCAAACTTGATAAATTTAGGTGCATTTTTATACACCATATTTTCAGATGTTTCTCCCCATTTTAATTTAATGATTGCTGATCTACCGCCAATTGGATTTGCAGAACCATGTAATAATTGAGCTGAAGTAACACCACCGGCTAAATTTCTATAGATATTAATGTCAGCGGGATTTATATCATCTTCTTCAGTAACTTCAGCAGAAGAGTTTTGACCGCCTTCATTTACATTAAACAGTGCAATGTGTGTATGTTCATCAATAATACCAGCAGTTAAATGTTTCCCAGTAGCATCAACAACTCTTGCGCCACGAGCTTTTAAGTTTTCTCCTATTTGAACAATTTTTCCGTCTTTTAATAATACATCCGTATTGGTTAAAACGCCTTCTTTTTCACTTGTCCAAACAGTTGCATTTTTAAATAATATTGTTTCTTGTTTCGGTTTTGTAGTAAAACCATAACCAACATTTGGATAGGTGACAGGAGAAATAAATGGTGTAGTAGTTTCAGCCTTCTTTTTCTTATCAGTTTTTTTCTTTTTTACAACACCTGCATAGGCTGTCCAAGTAGATTCGTTTCCGTTTTCATCAACTACTTTTCCAACAAAAGAATTTCTAGGTCCAGAAAGAGTACCTACAAAACGAGTAAATTTCGTTTTGTTATCTTCATTGTTTAGTGTAATTTGTACCCAGTTGTCTTTAAAAGAAAACGTTGATTTTAATTTTTTATCTCCATTCTTAAGCGCTCCTTTTTGCTTTCCTGGGGCACCAGAAATAGTTAAGGTTACACTCTTGTTATTGTAATTTAATAGATACTCTCCACTTGCATCCACAAGGTTCATGTCATTAATAACATGTTTATTTCCTTGAACCCAATTTTCGTGAATTTTTGTTTTACTATCAAAAATAGCTCCAGAAGTAACTAAGAAATTTGCGTAGCTTCCTTTTTGTAACGTTCCTATTTCATTAGATTTCCCTAACAATTTTGCAGGAATGGTTGTTAAAGCTTCCAAGGCTTTCGTTTCGTTTAAACCATATTTAATGGCTTTCTGAATGTTTTTATGAAAACCACCAGTCGATTTTAATGTATGTGTAGTAATTGTAAAGCTTACATTGTTTTTAGCTAAAATAGCTAAGTTTGATGGCTCTTGATTCCATCTTCTCATATCATTCAATTCTAACTCATTTGCTAAATATGGATTTGAGACATCGTATGCTTTTCTAAAATTGATTGGAACAATCATCGTAGCATTCATGTTTTTAATCTGTTGAATATTCTCATATTCATA
This sequence comes from Polaribacter sp., assembly GCA_047611925.1. Taxonomy (GTDB): domain Bacteria; phylum Bacteroidota; class Bacteroidia; order Flavobacteriales; family Flavobacteriaceae; genus Polaribacter. Next base: position 22,477 of record JBLFXB010000006.1, on the reverse strand, counting down.
TCCAGAACCTACAAAGCTGTATTGTACACCACTTTCATCACCAACCTTATCTGCTCTAATCGCTTGTAAGTTACTTCCACCTGCGTCAAATATTTGAGAAAGATTTTTATTCGCAAGCAACGCTTCTAAAGAACGATCTTTGTTTGTAGTTTTTCCAGACGCATACCAATCTGCATCCATATACATTTGTCTAAGCAAGGCTGTTGTACCCATAAAAGAACTTGGATATGCTTGTCTTGATAGTTTACTTTTATTTACAGAAAAATAGTTTACAGATTTGGTATCTAAAATCCTATACGCATCGGTTGAGTTTGAATTTAGAGCAACTAAAACTCCGTTTCCACTAGCTATTCCATCCGCTTTATGTGTGTTTACAACACCAAAGCCAGCTTTTAATAACTCTTTTGCTTTTTTAGTATCGTATTTAAAACTAGTAAACGCATTGGTTTCTGGTCTTATATGATCATTCCAATAATAGCCTTTTCTATTCGCTTCATATTGTCTAATTCTACTACGATTTCTTGATGAAGCAGGTTTCGGTACTCCAAAAGTCGAATAGACTTCTATAAAAGAAGGATAAATGGTCTTTCCAGAAAGGTTTACGATTTTTGTTCCTTTTGGAATTTTTACATTCTTACCAACCGAAACAACTTTACCTTCTTTTACAAGTAATGTTCCTTTTTTAATAATTTGAGTTGGAGTCACATAAATTTTTGCATTGGTAAAAGCAACAGTTGTGTTTTCTGTAGTCTTAATACCAGAGTTTGTTGGGAAATATTCTTGAGCCTGCACCACAATAGCGCACAGAAAAAAGAATAATAGTAGTGTTTTTTTCATTAGTTAGGTTTGTTTTATTTTATAAATTTATTGAGAACAAAGTTGTTAACGTATAAAATGGAAGCACTTTAACACAACTTTAAGAACTCTAGCCAGTTTTTCGATTGGCATAAGAGATGATTAAATCAACAACATAATTGTAAGATTGAATTCCTTTAGATTGCTTGTTGGCTTTTAAATAAGAGTTGTATCCTTTCTTAATAAAGGGTTCTATTGGATTTTGGTATTGCTTCCAAAAGACACTACTTTCTCTATAATCTTTTAAAACTCCTGCATTGGTTGCTAAGAGTACTTCTTTAAAAATTGTTGAGTCATGTTTCCGTAATTCAGAAATTAAATACCCAAACGCCATTCTGTAGGCAGCATATTTAAAATAGACATCATCATTAGACAGCGCAGCTAAATAACCAACAAAATTGGCTTCATTTTCTGCAGCAAAGCCAATTTGATGCGCCATTTCATGACATATAGTGGTCGGATATCCAGTTTTAGGAATCATATCATTTACCTGTGCTTCTCCTGTAATAGGGTTTAAGTAGCCAGAAGTGCCATTATAGGTTTGCAATAAACTCATTAAAGAACTTTTTACCGATGTATGGTTGTACGCTAACTGCGGATATTGTTTTGCTAAATTAGCATAGCCAGAAACGGATTGAACATACATTTCTTTTTGTGTATATGGATTTTTTACAACTAACGTATCATTTTTGGTAATCCGTAGGTGAATTGTATTTAGCTTTTCTACAACATTTCTTGTAACTGTAGCAAGTTGTTCTGTGGTATAGGTAGTTTCATTAAAACCTAAGTTTTTTGCCAATGGTTCTCTAAAATAATTGAACCCCCAAAACCAGTAAAAACAACCATATAATAAAGAGACAACAGCTAGTAATTGCAGTAGTTTATCGCTACTATTTCTAAACCTTGTTTTAAGCAATCGATAGAGAAATCGTAAAAATAAAAAGACCAATAAGAAAATTAAAAGATCTCCAAAAGAAAAAGGAATCCAACCAAACAGCATGCGTAAAAAGGCACTCGTAAAAAGGTAAACTCCGTTTGAGTAATAGGTTTCAATGATACTCGGATACTTGCTTATAATTTGTACAAATACAATTTGAACTCCTAACAAAAGGGTTAGATATATATTGAGTTTTTTATTTTTCATGGACTCAAAAATAGCTAAATTCTTAGGAGTTTCATACTTAAAAATGGATTCAAAAAAAATATCAGTTTGATCGCAGTTGAGAACTATTTAAAACCGCTAAAAAGTTACACTTCTATCATCAAAATAAAAGAGATTGCTTTTTCAACAATGCTCCAATCGGAAATCCGCATCAATTTAGAGCCTTAAAAACACCTAAATTATTGAATCTTGGGATGTTATTAACAGGTTAATAACATTTTAGTGAACAAAAATTGTGGATAAAGAAAATGAAACTTCTCATTCTAAATATCAACCTAAAAAACTACATTTGTTATTATGGAAAAAACAAAATTTGTGCCTAGTAAAAAGATAGATAACGCTAGAGTTGTTGGGTTGGAAAAAGGAAAAATTCCACCTCAAGCCTTAGATCTAGAATTCGCTGTTTTAGGTGCTATGATGATTGATAAGAAAGGGATTGATGATGTAATTGATATTTTGCATCCAGAAGCTTTTTATGATAAAAGACACCAAGAAATTTATGCTGCAATTTATACACTGTTCCAAAATTCTGAACCTACAGATTTATTAACGGTTTCTTCTCAGTTAAGAAAAGACGGAAAGCTAGATTTAGTTGGTGGTGATTTCTATTTGATCAATCTAACACAAAAAGTTGCTTCTTCTGCACATATTGAATACCATGCACGTATTATTATCCAAAAATACATTCAACGTAAATTAATTTCTATTTCTAGTGATATTATAGAAAATGCTTACGATGAAACCATTGATGTTTTTGACTTGCTAGATTTAGCCGAGGGAAAACTATTTGAAGTAACACAAGGAAACTTAAAGAAAGGACCTGAAGGAGCAGAGGGACTTGTAAAACAAGCTTTAAAGAAAATTCAAGAAATATCAAACCAAGAAGGAATGTCTGGTTTGGAAACAGGGTTTTCGAAATTAGATGCATTGACATCTGGGTGGCAACCATCCGATTTAATTATTATTGCTGCACGTCCTGGTATGGGAAAAACAGCCTTTGTAATTTCTATGGCTAAGAACATGGCCATTAAATTTAATCATCCAGTAGCAGTATTCTCTTTAGAGATGTCTTCTGTACAGTTGATTATGCGTATGATTTCCTCTGAAACAGGATTGACATCAGAAAAACTGCGTAAAGGAAACTTAGAACCACACGAATGGGAGCAGTTAAACGTAAAAGTGAAACAATTATCTGATGCACCTATATTTTTAGATGATACTCCTTCTTTATCAATTTTCGATTTACGTGCAAAAGCAAGACGTTTGGTGTCTCAACATGGCGTAAAAATAATAGTAATTGACTACTTGCAATTAATGACAGCTGGTGGTTCTGGAGGAAATAGAGAACAAGAAATCTCTACCATTTCTAGAAACTTAAAAGCATTAGCAAAAGAATTAGCAATTCCGGTAGTTGCATTGTCTCAGTTATCGCGTGCGGTAGAAACACGTGGAGGATCTAAAAGACCTTTATTATCTGATTTACGTGAATCTGGAGCCATTGAGCAAGATGCAGATATTGTATCATTTATATTTAGACCAGAATATTATGGTGTTACCGAATGGGACGACGATGAGCATACACCATGTGAGGGACAAGGAGAGTTTATTGTAGCAAAGCATCGTAACGGTGGTTTGGACAATATTCGTTTGAAGTTTACTGGACATTTAGCATTATTCTCAGATTTAGAGGAACAAGGCAATAGTGAATTCCAATCTAGTATGAATGTGTCTCCAGATCAATTTATCAGCCCGAAAGATGCTTTTGGTATTGAAGATGATGGCGGTGATGTGCCGTTTTAAATAGTATTAGCATTCTAGATACAATTAAACTTATAAAAATGTTAAATACACAATTGCAATCATGTAATTGTGTATTTTAGTTTTCTCAATGAAAAAACTCCTTTCCATATTCACATTTTTACTGATAACCAATTCAATTTGGGCATCTTTCATTTACATACCAATGAGTGCCGAGAATCAGAAAAATCATTTAAAGGCATACGGTATTGTCTTTTTCTCTCTTGAAAACAATATAAAAGCTAAATGGTTGCTCAATTATGATGGCGGCGCATTTCTATTAGAGAATTCAGATGTGGTTATTAAAGAATGTAAAATTCGTGGAGTTTCATATCAAGTAATTTCTGATGCAAAAGCACAATTAATATTACAAGACATTGCATCACCTTCAAAAAACCAAGATGCAGTAACCTTAGAGAAAGCACCAAAAATAGCGGTGTATTCGCCCAAAGATAAAATGCCTTGGGACGATGCTGTTACCATGGTGTTGAAATATGCAGAGATTCCGTTTGATGTCATTTATGATGAAGAAGTATTGCAGGACGCATTGTTATTATATGAGTGGCTGCATTTACATCACGAAGATTTCACAGGGCAGTACGGTCGTTTTTATGGCTCGTTTAGAGCAGTACCATGGTATATAGAACGCAAGAAAAAAGCAGAAGCATTGGCGAAAAAGCTAGGCTACGATAAAGTATCCCAAGAGAAATTAGCCGTTTCTAAAAAAATTAGAGATTATGTAATTGGTGGTGGCTTTATGTTTGCTATGTGTTCTGCAGCAGATAGTTTTGATATTGCACTTTCTGCTGAAGGAGTTGATATTGCAGAATCTATGTTTGATGGAGATGCATCAGAACCTAACTATCAAGCAAAATTAGATTTTTCAAAAACCTTTGCTTTTAAGGATTATACGTTGGTTCGGAATCCAACTACCTACGAGTTTTCTTCTATAGACATGACTCGTAAACGTAGAATCCCCAAAACATCAGATTATTTTTATTTGCAAGAATATTCGGCAAAATGGGATCCTGTTCCGACCATGTTAACACAAAACCATACGCAACTTGTAAAAGGGTTTATGGGACAAACTACTTCTTTTGATAGAAACTTCGTGAAACCAACGGTGTTGGTGCTAGGAGAAAGTAAAATAAATAGAGAAGCACGGTATATTCACGGAACCAAAGGAAAAGGAATGTTTACCTTTTATGGAGGACACGATCCAGAAGACTATCAGCATAGAGTAGGAGACCCAAAAACCGAATTGGATTTGCACCCAAATTCTCCCGGCTATCGATTAATCTTAAATAATGTGTTGTTTCCTGCTGCTAAAAAGAAGAAACAAAAAACATAAAGCAACGCAGTTCCTTTTATTATTTATTTGTTGACTGAGCGTATTCGAAGTCAATAGAATATATCGATATAAGGTCATTTTGTTCTTCTATACAAATCTCCTTGACGTGACAATAAATATTATTTTTTCTCTAGCTCTTTAATAAAAAACGAAGGTTTAATCCCTGTATTCTTGTAAAAAGCTTTCGAGAACGATTCGGTTGTGTTAAAACCAACCTCACCGGCAATGGCTTTTATACTGTACCTTCTAAATATCGAATCTGTTTTTAATTTTTCAGCAGTGTAATTGATCCGTAATTGATTGATATAACTATTGAAAGATTTTCCTTTGTGCTGATTGATTACTTGTGATAAATACGTTGAGTTTGTCTCAAATGTTTTGGCTAAACTAGATAGCGTAATTTCAGAAGAAAGATATTGCTTGTAAAACTCAAATTGCTCTAAAAGAATTAGAATACACTTAACAGTCTCTTTAGGAATAGTTGTTTCCTTTTTAACAGTCGTTTTCTTTTCTAAATTGGCTTCTTGAGTAGGAGAATTCATTAATTTTTGAAACCGTTGTTTGTATAAACGTCTTTTTCTATATTGTTGAATTAGAAATATAGAAAGTAAAAAAGAAAATGTACCGATTCCTAGTGCCCATTTCTTAGCAGCCGATACATCTTCTTTAAGTCTGTTTTCGATCCCTTTTTTTTCTGCTAGTAAATTAGGAATGTCATAGTTTTCGGTTAAGTTTTTATTAATGCTTTTTGCTCTTGCATTTAGAACACTATCTACAGTGATGTATTTATTGATGTATATTAATTGTTTAACATCATTTTTTTTATCCTTATAATGAGAGATTAAATACTTGTAGGCAGATTTTTGACTGTGATGATAATTTTTTGTTGTTAAAAAAAGAGAATCTACTTTATTGTAATAGTTCAATGAATTATCTATATCATTTAATTCCTTATAAGAATGAGCCATAGCAAAATATACATAAGATAAAATTAAATAGTTTTCATCATCAATTATATGTGGGATTGCTTTTTTTAGTTTTTTTATTGCCTTTTCATAATTCTTTCTTTTAAAATCAATTTTACCTCCAGTATATAATGTATACCCAATAATCTTTAAGTCATTCGTTTTTAAACTCAGATTATATAACTTTTTATTAAAGTAATATGCTGAATCATAATTTTTCGTTTTTATGTAAGTACTACTAAGGTTTAGTAATAATGAATAGTATTCATTGCTATTCGTTTGTTTTTTTGCTAGATAGTAACTGTAGGCTTGTCTAAATAAACGAAGTGTCTCTAATAAATCACCATTTCTGGATTTTAACATTCCTAATCTCACCTTATTAATATATTTGAGACTATCATTTTTGTTAATGCTAATAAATTTCTCGGCTAATAAGTAGTTTTTAAGGGCTTTGTTAATTTTTCCATTTAGCAAATGATAATCTCCTAACTCTATAAATGCGATTATAGGATATAATTTATTAACAGATTTTTTTTTGAGTTTAATAATATCATTCCAATAACCAACAAAATAAATTGAATCTTTTGTAATATCACTTAAATAGTAGTTTCCTTCTGCTGTCTGTAACGTATCTTTTTCTAGTTTTGCCTTATTTATGTAATACTTAGCAAATAAAACAGCTCTTAAAGAATCAGGTTTTGAAGCATAAAATTTTTCTGATAATTCGTTAAAAGTATAATGTGAGAGGCTGTCTTTTTTGATAGTATTTTGACTATTCGCTAATAAAAAAAAGCAGCAAAATGAAATGCAGAAAAAAGTTTTCATCGAAATTTTAATATTTATCAGCATCAGTCCTGATTTTTTTAGTCAAAAATAAGAATTTTAATGCCAAATGTGGCATTTTTTTGTGTTGTTGATATATAGTGTGTTGTCTTTTGTAGCCAAATATACTGCACGATATTTATGAATCTAGACCACTATTACTTGTAAATACAGAGGTTCTTCCTTTACTTTGAATAAAATTTAAAAGGGTTCAGTCTTTAGTGTTTTTTAATAACTACTAAATGGGGGAATTAGCTTACTGAAAAAGAGAAATAATAACAGAACCCTTTTTATTCTTTTAAGTGTTTATTGTAGTCGTAAAATAAATAAATTAGGGATTGGTAAATCCCATATAAAAAACTACTTTTGCCACAACAAAACAAAACACAACATGTCTACTACAGTACAACGTTTAGAAATTTTCACACAACAAGTTAGAAGAGATATTTTACGCATGGTGCATGCAGTAAATTCAGGGCACCCTGGAGGTTCTTTAGGATGTGCAGAATTTATTACCGCTTTATATCAAGAAGTAATGGACTATTCTACAGAATTTAAAATGGATGGAATCAATGAAGATTTATTCTTTTTATCGAATGGTCATATTTCTCCAGTATTCTATAGCGTATTAGCACATACAGGATTTTTTCCGGTAGAAGAATTAGCTACATTTAGAAAATTAAATACACGATTACAAGGACATCCAACAACACATGAAGGTTTAGAAGGGATTAGAATAGCTTCTGGTTCTTTAGGACAAGGAATGAGTGTTGCTATTGGTGCTGCAGAAGCAAAAAAATTAAACAACGATTCTCATTTAGTCTATACTTTACATGGAGACGGAGAATTACAAGAAGGTCAGAACTGGGAAGCAATTATGTATGCTTCTGCTAAGAAAATTGACAACTTAATTTCTACAATTGATTTAAACGGAAAGCAAATTGACGGACCAACGGATGAGGTATTGCCAATGGGAAGTATCAGAGCTAAATTTGAAGCTTTTGGTTGGGATGTATTGGATGTTGTAAAAGGAAACGATATTACTTCAGTTTTAGAAGGAATTGCAGATGCAAAATCTAGAACAGGAAAAGGAAAACCAGTATGTATTTTATTACATACAGAAATGGGTAACGGCGTAGACTTTATGATGGGTACACACGCTTGGCACGGTAAAGCACCAAGTGACGCTCAATTAGAAGATGCATTAGCACAAAACCCTGAAACATTAGGAGATTATTAATTCTGAATTTATTTCAGAATCTTTATATAAGATACATGCAAAACCTGTTAAGATTATTTCTTAGCAGGTTTTTTGATATATAAAAGGTTTGTTAGTTTAAGTGATTCTGATGCAATTAGAATCATATCGAGAACTATATGATAAGGCATCTCGATACAAATTTGTTTCATTTCTTTCCACAAATTCACTCGATGTGAAACATGTAGTATGTTACCTCAGAATAAAGTACGATTAAGGCCTCTATTTTTTGTGATATATTTCACTAATTAGAAAAATGAATCTGTAAGTAAAAAACTATCTTTACGTCTGTAAAATAAATCTATTATTTATGAGAATCGGAATTGTGTGTTATCCAACATTTGGAGGAAGTGGGGTTGTAGCTACTGAGTTAGGAATTGCATTGGCTGATAATGGGCATGATGTCCATTTTATAACGTACAATCAACCTGTTCGCTTAGAATTTATTTCTCACAATTTACATTTTCATGAAGTAATGATGGAAGAATACCCTTTATTTCAATACCAACCTTATGAGTTGGCATTGTCTTCTAAAATGGTAGAGGTTGTAGAGAAACACCAATTAGAAATTTTACATGTGCATTATGCTATTCCGCATGCTTACGCAGCATATATGGCAAAGCAAATGCTAAAAGAAAAAGGGATTGATATTAAAGTTGTAACCACTTTACACGGTACAGATATTACATTGGTTGGTAGTCACCCAACCTATAAAACAGCAGTAGAGTTTAGCATTAACAATTCTGATGTTGTAACGACCGTTTCTCAAAGTTTAAAAGAAGATACGTTGCGTCTTTTTAACATCACCAATGATATTCATGTGGTGCATAATTTTATTGATATAGAAAAATACGCTAAAGAAAGTGAAAAAGAGTGTCAGCGTATTGCATTGGCAAACCCAGAAGAACGTGTGCTTACACATATCAGTAACTTTAGACCCGTTAAAAGAACCGATGATGTAGTTCGTATTTTTGAAAAAGTACAACAGCAAATTCCAGCTAAATTACTAATGGTTGGAGATGGACCAACAAAAAGAGCAGCAGAATTATTAGCTAAAAAACTAGGGATACAGGACAAGGTTATTTTCTTAGGAAATAGCTCTGAAGTTGTAGAGATTTTATGTTATTCAGATGTGTTTTTATTGCCGTCTGAAACGGAAAGTTTTGGTTTAGCTGCTTTAGAAGCAATGGCTGCAAAAACGCCTGTTATATCTACAAATACAGGTGGATTGCCAGAAGTTAATGTTGATGGAGTTACTGGTTTTTTGAGTGAAATTGGAGATGTTGAAGATATGGCAAATAATGCGTTGAAAATATTAAAAGACGATGCTACATTGATAGCCTTTAAAAAGAATGCAAAAGAACACACAAAACGTTTTTCTTTGAAAAATATCTTACCAGTGTATGAAGATATTTATGAATCTTTAAAAGTTAAGGTTTAAAACAAAACTATGAGTTGTAATACTCAATACTTTCAATGACCAATTCATTAGAAACTTTACAGCCAATTTTTGTTTCTTCTAACTTATTTAACAATACAAAATTTACTTGACCGTTCACGTTTTTCTTGTCGTGCTTTAAGTACTCTATAATTCCGTTGAAATCTTCTTTTAAGATTGAAAATTTACCGTAAATATTAATGACTAACTCTTTAAGTTCAATTAATTCTTGATCAGGAAATTCAAATAATTTAGAAGAGATATAACATTCGGCAACCATTCCAATAGCAATAGCTTCACCATGTGTTAAGTTCTCTTTGTCTTTAGATTCTAAAAAGTACGATTCTACAGCATGACCAATTGTGTGACCAAAGTTCAACATTTTACGTAAATTCTGTTCTTTTGGATCTTTTAAAACAACTTCATTTTTAATTTCAATAGATCTATGTATTAGATCTACAATATTTAAATTCGGATTCTCTTTGATCGTTTTATACAAATTCACATCGTAGGTTAATCCATATTTAATAATTTCAGCAATACCAGAACGAATCTCTTTCGGAGTTACCGTTGGTAAATATTCAGTATCTACGAGCACCATTTCAGGATTGGAAAAGACCCCAATTTGATTTTTTAAAACCCCTAAATCTATACCTGTTTTTCCTCCAATAGAAGCATCCACCATACTTAATAGGGTTGTAGGGATGTTTACAAAATCGATTCCACGTTTATACGTAGAAGCTACAAAGCCACCTAAATCTGTAATAACACCACCACCAAGTGTAATGATTAAACTTTTTCTATCTGCGTCTAATTCAGTTAAAACATTCCAAACACCGGTACAAGTCTCTAAGTTTTTATGAATTTCTCCAGACTCAATCTCTATAATTTCTATCCGACTAGTGGTTGCTAGTTTAGGAATAAATTTAGAATAGCAATGTTCATGTGTGTTTTCATCAACCAAAATAAAAATTGAGGAGTATGATTTTGATGCTACTAATTTATTTAATGCTACATATCCTTTGTCTTCAAAATGAACAAAATATGACACTGCTTGAATAGATTTCATTACTTAAAGTTTAAGTGTGCAAATTAAGTAGAAAAAAATGAATTATTTGCTGTTTAAAATTATCTTTGTCTTGTAATTTTACAACTATTTATCTATGAAACTTTTTAACAATACTGAGGTAGCATTTTCTTTAAAATCAGATTCGCAATTAGAACGTGCCTTTTTTTTATTTAAAATGATTGAAAGTCAGCCATTAGTGAGAATTGGTGCTGTAGTAACCAACTTTGCTTTAAAAGCACATTTACCTGTAGAAGGGTTAATTCGATCAACAGTATTTGATCATTTTTGTGGTGGAGTAACAGAAGAAGATTGTTTGCCTAACATAGATAATATGTATACTAAAAATGTGCATGCTATTTTAGATTACTCAGTAGAAGGAAAAGAAACAGAAGCGCAATTTGATCATGCATTAGAAAAGACCTTAAAAACGATTGATTTTGCAGAAGAAAAAGAGTCGATTCCGTATGCCGTTTTTAAACCAACAGGCTTTGGGCGTTTTGGATTGTATCAAAAGATTACAGAAGGAGGAGAATTAACGGTTGATGAAAAATCTGAATGGATTAGAGTCGTAGAACGGTATCATATTGTTTGTAAAGAAGCAGTTAAAAAAGATGTTCCTCTATTAATAGACGCAGAAGAAAGTTGGATGCAAGATGCTGCAGACCATTTAATTGAAGAGTTAATGGAATTGTACAATACAGAAAAAGCGATTGTTTTTAATACGCTACAAATGTATCGTCACGATAGAATGGCATATTTAAAAGAATTGCATCAAAAAGCACATCAAAAAGGATTTTATATTGGTGTAAAAGTTGTTCGTGGCGCCTACATGGAAAAAGAACGTACAAGAGCTAAAGATAAAGGCTACGCATCTCCAATTTGTGTAGACAAAGCAGCAACAGATATCAATTATGATACAGCAGTTACCTATATGATGGAGCACCCAAAAATGGCTATTTTTGCGGGTACACATAATGAAGAAAGCTCTTTTTTATTAATGGAGTTGGCGAAGAAACACAATATTGAACCTAGTGATTACCGTTTGTGGTTTGGACAGTTATTTGGAATGAGTGATCATATCAGTTTTAATTTAGCAAATGAAGGATACAATGTTGCTAAATATGTTCCTTTTGGACCCGTAAGAGATGTGATGCCTTATTTAATTAGAAGAGCAGAAGAAAATACATCTGTTGCTGGACAAACAAGTAGAGAGCTTGGGTTGATTAAAGCAGAAAGAAAAAGAAGAAAAATATAGTGAGTACAACAGTACAAGAAATAAAAGAAAGCATACAAAAGAATAAGAAACGACTCGTTAAAGAGCTTCAACAAAGCAAAGAGCTAGTCGTTTTATTAAAAAAAGCAACCTACACTAAACTTTCTGATGATGAGAAAGTTAAGGTGAAAGAACAATTGCTAGACATCTGTAAAGGTATTCCCGCTTTTGCCGTATTTATGTTACCAGGAGGCGCACTCTTATTGCCTTTGTTGATTAAATTAATTCCCGATATTTTGCCAAGTTCTTTCAGAGAAGATTCTGATGAAATATCCGCAGAAAAGGAATAAAAAATAAAACTATGATTAACTATCTTAATCTCAATCAAAAACAGTATTTTTGCAGCTTCAAAATAAGCAAGCATGCAACCAATTAGAAATATCGCTATTATAGCCCATGTCGATCATGGAAAAACAACTTTAGTAGACAAGATTATAGATCAAGCAAAAATTTTAGACGATCGTAAAGAACGTACAGATTTATTGTTAGATAATAACGACTTAGAACGTGAAAGAGGAATAACAATTCTTTCTAAAAACGTATCAATAAACTATAAAGGAACAAAAATCAATGTAATTGATACACCTGGTCACGCCGATTTCGGAGGTGAAGTAGAGCGTGTATTAAAAATGGCTGATGGTGTTTTATTATTAGTTGATGCATTTGAAGGGCCTATGCCACAAACTCGTTTTGTATTAGGTAAAGCGTTAGATTTAGGTTTAACTCCTATTGTAGTTGTAAATAAAGTAGACAAAGAAAACTGTACTCCTGATATCGTTCACGAAAAAGTTTTTGATTTAATGTTCGCTTTAGAAGCAACTGAAGAACAATTAGATTTTGCTACTGTTTATGGTTCTGCAAAGAACAATTGGATGAGTACTGATTGGAGAAACGAAACAGACAATATTATCCCTTTATTAGATGCTGTATTAGAATCTATTCCAGCAACTACCTACAATGAAGGAACACCACAAATGCAAATTACTTCTTTAGACTTTTCTGCTTTTACAGGTAGAATTGCTATTGGACGTGTTTTTCGTGGAGATTTAGAAGTATCTAAAGATTACATGTTATGTAAAGCTGATGGTACTACTAAAAAAGTAAGAATTAAAGAATTACACGTATTCGAAGGAATGGGTAAAGTTCAAGTAGATAAAGTTCCTTGTGGAGAAATTTGTGCTATTACAGGTATTGATGGATTCGAGATTGGTGATACGATTGCTGATTTAGAAAATCCAGAAGCATTGCCAAGAACAGAAATTGACCAACCTACAATGAGTATGTTGTTTACAATTAACAATTCTCCTTTCTTTGGTAAAGAAGGTAAATTTGTTACTTCTCGTCATATTCGTGATCGTTTATTCAAAGAATTAGAAAAGAATTTAGCTTTAAAAGTTGAAACTACTGATTCTGAAGATAAATTTAACGTTTTTGGTCGTGGAGTATTACACTTGTCTGTATTGATTGAAACAATGCGTAGAGAAGGATATGAATTACAAGTGGGTAGACCACAAGTAATTATTAAAATTGTAGATGGTAAGAAACATGAGCCGATGGAAACATTGTCTATTGATGTACCAGAAGAGTTTGCTTCTAAAGCTGTAAACTTAGTTTCTTTACGTAAAGGAGACTTAATGATTATGGAACCTAAAGGGGATTTACAACACTTAGAATTCACAATTCCATCTCGTGGATTGATTGGATTACGTAATAGAGTTTTAACTGCTACAGCAGGTACAGCAATTATTAACCATAGATTTAGTGAATACGGACTTTATAAAGGTGACTTTACTGAAGATATTAAAGGAGCGATTGTTTCTTCTGCAGCTGGTAAAGCAACTGCATATGCATTAAACCGTTTACAAGATAGAGGACGTTTCTTTATTGATATCAACCAAGAGATTTATATTGGTCAAGTAATTGGAGAAAACAGCAAGTCTGAAGATATGGCTGTAAACTTAATTAAAGGAAAGCAATTGACAAACATGCGTAAATCTGGTACAGATGAAGCGATGAAAATTGCACCGAAAGTAGATTTCTCTTTAGAGGAAAATATGGAATACATCAAATCAGATGAATATTTAGAGGTAACTCCAGAAAGCTTACGTATGCGTAAAATTGTTTTTAAAGCATAATTTGTTTATCCGTTTGATAACAGAAATGTAAAATTATATTGAAAACGCCACTTTTTTAGTGGCGTTTTTTATTTTTTAATAAATAGTAGTTTATTTTTGCAGCATGAGTGATTTTAAAGAGTTTTTTGAAGCATTGCAACAAAGCCTTACAAGTGATGAGTTTGTAAAGTTAACTTTAAGCAAACCTATTAGAAAAAGTGAAGGCCTGTTAAATGTCTATCTGCGTTTGATTTTGGTTGATGGTAAAGAAACCTTTGAATTCAAATATAGGTCCGCTGAGGATAATATATTCAAGCAATTTTCTTTAAAAGACGCCATGTCAGAGATGGAAACATTACTTGTGGAAACGTTTAGAACAGGAACGTTATTTACATTGAGTTATGATTTACTTGTGATGGTTTCTAAAAAGAAGCAGGTTTCTTGCAGAGATACTGCACCAAGTTTTAGAAATAAATTACCTGATCACCCACAAAAACAATAATTTGTCACTTATTTTTGTACTATGAATAATTTTCAACAATTAAATGAAGCTTTAAGTCAAAGTGTATTAGACAACAACTTTGTAAAGTTAACGCTAAGTAAGCCAATTAGAAAAAGTGATGGGTTACCGAATGTGTATATACGCTTGGTAAAGATTAAAGGAGCCGAACTATTTCAATTTACCTATCATTATTCAACCAATGATAAAGTAAAAAACTACACAATTGAAGAAGCAATTACTGAATTAGAAGTTTTATTGGTAGAAAGCTTTAGAGCAGCAATGTTGTTTACATTGGCAAATGATTTAATGGTTTTTATTTCTAAAAAGAAGGTAGTTTCATACAAGTTAAATACACCAAGTTTTACTAATAAATTACCCGAAACACACGATAAACCCAAGGAACGTTTGGCGGAAGCAGGTAGCTATTTAACCCATTTAGGGATTACTGATAAAAGCGGAAAAGTCATTCATAAAATGGCGGATAAATACCGTCAAATTAATAAATATTTAGAGATTATTGAGGGCTTGTTAAAATCTACCAAACTACCGAAACATATTAATATTGTTGATATGGGTTCTGGTAAAGGGTATTTAACCTTTGCATTGTATGATTATTTAGTCAACACAAAGAAGTTCAACGCTACTGTTACAGGAATAGAATTACGTACAGAATTGGTTGACTTTTGTAATGATGTAGCAAAAAAATGTGAGTTTGAAAACTTGTCATTTGTAGCACAGCCTATTCAAGAATACGATAATAATAAAATTGATATTTTAATAGCATTACATGCGTGTGATACAGCTACTGATGATGCAATTTATAAAGGATTGGCTTCTAAAGCAGAACTAATTATTTGTGCTCCGTGTTGTCATAAACAAATCAGACAGCAGGTAAAAGGAAAAGAGCAGGAAAGTCCCTTATTAAAATATGGAATTTTCAAAGAGCGTCAGTTCGAAATGGTAACGGATACGATTCGTGCTTTAATTTTAGAAAAATACAATTACAATACCAAAGTATTTGAATTTATTAACAATGAACATACACGTAAAAACGTGATGTTGGTTGGAACTAAATCTTCTAAAAATAGTGATGTTTCTAAGGTTGAAAGTAAAATTTCGGAATTAAAAAAAGCATATTTAATTGATACCCATTATTTAGAAACGCTATTATAGTGTTGAAAAATAGCTATTTAGTAGTGTTTTATTGTGGTAATTTGGTGCCTTTTAATTTTAATTGAAATATAAGTAGGATTTTAAAAAATAAAAGAGCAATATTTGCAGTAACAAAAAACAAGACATGACTTTTATTCAATTTCATCATCGCCATCATCATATTTGCACTCAAGCGAACTGAAGATGTATTGAATAAAATCAACATATATTTTAAACCCGTTTGAGTAAATCAAACGGGTTTTTTCTTACACAAGATTTTCCTTCGGTTTACTCAAGCATTTTAACAAAAAAATGAGTAAATTAAGAATAGCCATTCAGAAATCAGGAAGATTAAATCAAGACTCTTTACAAATTTTAAAAGATTGCGGAATTTCCATCGACAATGGAAAGGATCAATTAAAAGCAACAGCAAGTAACTTTCCGCTAGAAGTTTTCTATTTACGTAACGGAGATATTCCGCAATATTTAAGAGATGGCGTGGTTGATATTGCCATTATTGGAGAAAATGTTCTGATAGAAAAAGGCGAAGACATCAATGTTGTAGAAAAATTAGGTTTTTCGAAATGCAAAGTTTCTTTAGCGATTCCGAAAGGAGAAGTTTATAAAGATATTAGTTATTTTAACGGAAAGCAGATTGCGACTTCGTATCCAAATACAGTAAAAAAATACCTGCTAGATAAAGGCGTAAACACTAAAATTCACATTATAAACGGTTCTGTAGAAATTGCGCCAAATATTGGCTTGGCAGACGGAATTTGTGATATTGTATCTAGTGGCTCAACACTTTTTAAGAACAATTTGAAAGAGGTAGAATTGTTGTTGAATTCAGAAGCTGTTTTGGCAGTTTCGTCAACAATCTCTAACGATAAACAACAAATTGTTGACAAGTTGCAATTTAGAATACAGTCCGTTTTAAAAGGAAGAAACTCTAAATATGTATTGCTAAATGCTCCAAATGACATGCTAGAAGAAATCATAAATGTATTGCCTGGAATGAAAAGTCCAACTGTATTGCCTTTAGCAAAAGAAGGTTGGAGCTCTGTGCATTCAGTAATTCCGAAAAATCAGTTTTGGGAAATCATTGATTTGCTAAAAGAAAAAGGAGCTGAGGGAATCTTAGTATGTCCAATAGAAAAAATGGTGTTATAAATAAAAAACTAAAATGTCAGTTCGAGAGAAATTATGGTGGTTGAGCGGAGTTGAAACTACAAGAATTTAATATCGAGAACAAATGATAATAGCATCTCGATACATTTTCTTAAAAAAGAAAACACTCGATGTGACAAAACATAAACAAAATGAATATCATAGAGAATCCAAATAGAAATGATTGGCAAACAATTTTAGAAAGACCAACACAAACGGTTAACGATATTGAAAGTATTGTCAATACTGTTTTTGATGCCGTAAAAACGAAAGGAGATGTTGCTATTTCGAAATTCACAAAGCAATTTGACAAGGTTGATTTTTATACACTCTTGGTTTCTGAAAATGAGATTGAAGAAGCATGTCAATTAGTTTCAGAAGAGTTGAAGAAGGCAATCGATGTCTCGAAATCTAATATTGAAAAATTTCACAGCGCTCAAAAAACGGAAAAAGTTGTTGTAGAAACTACAATAGGAGTAGAATGTTGGCAAGAGAAAAGACCAATTACTAAAGTCGGATTGTATATTCCTGGTGGAACAGCGCCTTTGTTTTCAACAGTGTTAATGCTGGCAATTCCAGCAACTATTGCTGGTTGTAAAGAAATTGTATTGTGTTCACCACCTGATTCAAAAGGGAATATCAATCCGGCGATATTATATGCTGCAAAATTATGCGGAGTCACTAAAATTTGTAAAGTTGGCGGAATTCAGGCAATTGCAGGAATGACTTTCGGAACAGGAAGCATTCCGAAAGTGTCAAAAATATTTGGACCTGGAAACCAATTTGTAACCGTTGCAAAACAATTAGCAACCAAATTTGGTGTGGCTATTGATATGCCAGCTGGACCAAGTGAATTGTTAGTATTTGCAGATGATACTGCCAATGCCGAATTTGTAGCCTCTGATTTATTAAGTCAAGCTGAACACGGAACTGATAGTCAAGTGCTATTAGTGTCTACTTCTAAAGAACTGATCAAAAGTGTTGAGAAAGAAGTACAAAAACAACTCGCTGAGCTGCCTAGAAAAGAAATTGCAACGCAAGCCATTTCAAATTCAAAGTTGATTTATGTCAATACTAAGCAAATCGCACTAGAGCTAATAAACGAATATGCACCAGAACACTTTATCATTTGTTCAGAAAATGCACCCTATTTTATTGATAATATAGAAAATGCAGGCTCTGTTTTTATTGGGAATTATACGCCAGAAAGTGCGGGTGATTATGCTTCAGGTACCAATCACACATTGCCAACGAATGGGTTTTCAAAAGCATATTCTGGTGTGAATTTAGATGGCTTTTTAAAAAGCATCACTTTTCAGAAAATATCTAAAGAAGGATTGCAAAATATAGGGCGTTCAATAGAGGTAATGGCAGAAGCAGAAGGTTTGCAAGCACACAAAAACGCAGTATCAATCCGATTAAAAGAAATTAATAACTAGCAATGTCAGCTCGAGTGCAGTCGAGAGATTTTATTATGAAAACAAGTATTAGAAATTTAGTAAGAGAGAACATCAAGAACATTCAGCCGTATTCTTCAGCTAGAGATGAGTTTACAGAGAGTACTTCTGATATGTTGTTTTTAGATGCCAATGAAAATCCGTTTGAAAATGGCGTGAATCGGTATCCAGATCCGCAGCAACAAGCTGTAAAAGAGAAGTTATCAGCAATAAAGAATATTGCAGCAGAAAACATCTTGCTAGGAAATGGAAGTGATGAAGTATTGGATTTAATCTTTAGAGCATTCTGCGAACCGAACAAAGATAACATCATCATTTTACCACCAACATACGGTATGTATAAAGTGTTGGCTAATATCAATGCTATTAAGGTGAAAGAAGTACAATTGACAAAAGGTTTTCAGCCAAAAACACAAACCATTTTATTGGCTGCGAATCAAAAAACTAAAATTTTGTTTTTGTGCTCACCAAACAATCCAACAGGAAATAGTTTTTCAAGAGTACAAGTAGAAAAATTAGTAAAACAGTTTAAAGGAATTGTAGTTATTGACGAGGCGTATATAGATTTTTCAGAACAAGAAAGCTGGATGAATCGTTTGGAAGAATTTCCGAATTTAATCATTACTCAAACCTTGTCTAAAGCATACGGAATGGCAGGAATTCGCTTAGGTGTTTGTT
This sequence comes from Polaribacter sp., assembly GCA_047611925.1. Taxonomy (GTDB): domain Bacteria; phylum Bacteroidota; class Bacteroidia; order Flavobacteriales; family Flavobacteriaceae; genus Polaribacter. The sequence goes on along the minus strand of JBLFXB010000006.1, from coordinate 3,417 downwards.
ATGCTTCTAAAGAGGTTATCAATGTGCTGAATAGCATTAAACCTCCTTATAATGTGAATGAATTGACACAGCAAAAAGCATTGGAGAGATTGAGTAAAATGGATGAAATACAAAATGAGATTCTACAAATTAAGAATCAAAAAGAGATACTTCTAAAGGAATTGAAAGAAATAGGTTTTGTTAAAGGAATATATCCTTCAGACGCAAATTTCTTACTGATAAAAGTAGACAACGCTACTGAACGATATCAGCAATTGATAAAAAAAGGCATTGTTGTTCGAAATAGAACCAATCAGCCTTTGTGTGAGAATTGTTTGCGAATTAGCATTGGAACAGTAGAAGATAATAAGCAGTTAATTGAGGTTTTGAAACAAATAAACTAATGTCACTTCGACCAGAAAAAAAAAGAAAAAAGATGAAAAAAGTATTATTTATAGATAGAGACGGAACCTTAGCAATAGAGCCACCAATTGATTATCAATTGGACAGTTTAGAGAAGTTAGAGTTCTATCCAGGAGTTTTTCGATGGTTGAGTAAAATAGCCGAAGAATTAAATTTCGAATTGGTGATGGTTACAAACCAAGACGGTTTAGGAACGGGTTCTTTTCCGACAGCCACTTTTTGGCCAGCACAAAATAAAGTAATTCAAGGGTTTAAAAATGAAGGAGTTGTATTTGATGATGTATTAATTGATAAAAGTTTTCCAGAAGAAAACTCACCAAACAGAAAACCTAGAACTGGTTTGTTAACAAAATATATGACTAGTGACTATGATTTACAAAACTCTTTTGTAATTGGAGATCGTTTGACAGACATTGAATTGGCAGACAATCTAAAAGCAAAAGGAATTCTAATCAGTTCTGATGCTGAATTGAATTATAAAAATGATACGCAAGTATTAAAAACAGCTTCTTGGAAGGCTATTTACGAGTTTTTAAAACTAGATGAAAGAACAGCTAGTATCGAAAGAAATACGAACGAAACGAAGATTAAAATCGACTTGAATTTAGACGGAACAGGAAAAAGTACAATCGATACTGGAATTGCCTTTTTTGACCACATGTTAGATCAAATTGCTCGTCACGGTCAACTAGATTTAAACATTCAGGTAAAAGGGGATTTAGAAGTTGATGAACACCACACAATTGAAGACACGGCAATAGCTTTAGGAGAAGTATTCAATTCTGCGTTGGCAAACAAATTAGGAATTGAACGCTACGGGTTTTGTTTGCCAATGGATGATTGTTTGGCGCAAGTAGCGTTGGATTTTGGAGGAAGAAATTGGTTGGTTTGGGAAGCAGATTTTAAAAGAGAAATGATTGGTAAAATGCCAACAGAAATGTTTTATCACTTTTTTAAATCGTTTACAGATGGTGCCAAATGCAATTTGAATATCAAAGCAGAAGGAACCAATGAGCACCACAAGATAGAAGCCATTTTTAAAGCTTTTGCAAAAGCGATCAAAGTAGCTGTAAAAAGAGATACAGAGAAAATGATTTTACCATCTACAAAAGGAATGTTATAATGAAATTAGTAATTATAGATTACGGAGCCGGAAATATTAAAAGCATTCAGTTTGCTTTTAAAAGGTTAGGAGTGGAGGCCATACTTTCTAGTGATGCAGAAGTAATTAAAGCTGCAGATAAGATTATTTTTCCTGGTGTTGGAGAAGCAAGTTCAGCAATGCAAAAACTAAAGGAATCTGGTTTGGATATTTTAATTCCGACATTGAAACAGCCTGTTTTAGGAATTTGTCTAGGCATGCAATTGTTGTGTAATTTCACAGAAGAGAACAATACCAAAGGATTGGGAATATTTAATACCAAAGTGAAAAGATTCACAAACGAAGTAAAAGTGCCGCAAATAAGCTGGAATACTATTTCAAACTTAGAATCTGGGCTGTTTAAAGGAATTGATCAAGGTGAGTTTATGTATTTGGTACATAGTTATTATGCCGAAAGTTGTGATGAAGAAATTGCAACGACAAATTATGGAGTTGATTACGCTTCTGCCTTGCAAAAGGATAATTTTTATGGAGTGCAATTTCATCCAGAAAAGAGTAGTGAAGCAGGAGAATTAGTATTAAAAAACTTTATTGAATTATGAGAATTATACCAGCAATAGACATTATAGACGGAAAATGTGTACGTCTTTCTAAAGGAGATTATAGTACAAAAAAAATATACAATGAAAGTCCGTTAGAAGTAGCAAAGGAATTTGAACAAGCCGGTATAAAATTCTTACACTTGGTGGATTTAGATGGTGCTAAATCAAGTGAAATCATCAACTATAAAGTGTTAGAAAGCATTGCTTCTAAAACCAATTTACAGATTGATTTTGGTGGAGGATTGAAATCATATGAAGATGTGAAAATTGCGTTCAATTCTGGAGCCAATCAAATCACTGGAGGAAGTATTGCTGTTAAAAACCCAATATTATTTAAAGAATGGCTAGCAAACTACGGAAGTGATAAAGTCATTTTAGGGGCTGATGCAAATAATGGAAAAATTGCCACCAATGGTTGGTTGGAGGAAAGTACAGAAGAGATCATTCCGTTTGTGCAATCCTATTTAAAAGAAGGCATCGAATATGTGATTTCTACAGATATAGCCAAAGACGGAATGTTATTAGGTCCATCATTTGAGTTGTATTCAGAAATTATAGAGAAGACATCTAATACTTTAAAACTGATTGCTTCTGGTGGTATTTCAACGTTTGATGAGATTCCGAAATTGGCAGAAATGGGTTGTGAAGGAGTTATTATTGGAAAAGCGATTTACGAAAACAGAATTTCATTGAAACAATTAGAAAATTATATTATTAATTAAACACGTCATTACGAAGAAGTATGACGAAGTAATCTCACTGTTATTAAGAGATTGCTTCATTTCTTTCGCAATGACTAAAAAGAAACAATATGTTTACAAAAAGAATCATTCCGTGTTTAGATATCAAAGATGGAAGAACTGTAAAAGGGGTTAATTTCGTCAATTTACGTGATGCTGGAGATCCAGTAGAGCTCGCAAAAATCTATGCAAAAAGTGGCGCAGATGAATTGGTGTTTTTAGATATTTCTGCCACTGAAGAAAAACGTAAAACCTTAATTGATTTGGTGTTAAAAGTGGCCGAGCATATAAACATTCCGTTTACGGTTGGTGGTGGAATCTCGTCTGTTGAAGATGTTACACTATTACTGAATTCTGGTGCTGATAAGGTTTCTATCAATTCATCAGCGGTTAAAAATCCGCAGTTGATTAATGACTTGGCAAGTAAATTTGGAAGCCAATGTATTACGGTTGCTATTGATGCGAAAAGAATAGGTGGAGTTTGGACTGTGCATTTAGTTGGTGGAAGAGTGCCAACAGAACTCAATTTATTTGATTGGGCAAAAGAGGTAGAAGAACGTGGAGCTGGAGA